>NZ_VTSR01000002.1 GCF_008329715.1 Gimesia chilikensis
CTTTGCTGAATATAAATGTATGCCTGATATTTTCTCAGCAGAGAAACGGGCCGCGGTCCCTGATCCCATCGCAGAACTGGCAACACAGGCATATCAAGAGTGGGAAAAAATTCAGAAAGCCGCCGATCAGAATTCGGACGGTCTGATTTTTCCCGCAGAATGGCCTGAAAAGGAATTGAGAAAGCTATGGCCTCCACTGGCAGAACTGGAATTCAGTGGTTGGGATACCAACCAGGACGGGCAAGTTTCTCAGCAGGAAGCACAGGTGTTACTCAACATCGCCTACGGCATCAAACACGTAGATGGTTCCGATTTACGTTCGGAAAATGGCTGGGTGGTTTACCGTTCCTATTTTACCGGTGCCGACAAGAACAAAGACCACAGACTGTCCAAAGAGGAATATCTGCCTTCGATCCGCTGGCCGGAAGAGAAAGTATTGGCGCTGTTTCAGGAACTGGACGTCGATAAGAATGAGTCGCTTTCAATTCAGGAATTAAAGAAAACAACGACTTCCTACATCGACGAATTCAACTTCTTTTTACGAACCGATAAAGATCTGGACGGACTGTTAAGTCCCGAGGAAATGGGAGAGGTCAATTCGAATGACCGCTACCCGAAGCGTCTCAAACAGGGCATGGCGGCCTTCGATACAAACGGCGACGGTAAATTCTCGTTGAAAGAATTCCGCCTGTCGCCGGTGGGCTGTTTTTATGTCACGCTGCGTCTCTCTGGACAAAAAGATCAGGATCACGACGCCCGGCTGTCCTGGCAGGAATTCTACACCGAACCCGCGCCGCAGTTAATGGGACTGCTCTGGGAACAGTTCAAAACCTATGATCGCAATCAGAGCGGCTTTCTGGAACCGGACGAGTATGAGTTCCAGATCACACCTTCTAAATTAGCACCGGAAAATGCATTTACCTTCAGTGACCTAAACGGGGACCAGCATCTGGAACAGGATGAATATCTGGCTCTGGCGAGTAATTTGAGCCCCAAACTGGCAAAGCGAAACTTCCATTTCGTCGATTATAATGGCGACCAGAAACTATCACTCAAGGAATATCAGACATTACCGAACCTGTTTCCCCCTGAGAAACGTGCTCCCGTTCCGGATCCGATCGCTGATCTCGCCACGTCGGCTCAGCAGAGATGGCAGAAGATCTGGAAAGCGGCTGATCAAAATGCCGACGGACTATTGACGGAAAAGGAGTGGCCTCAAGAAGAATTGAAAAAACAACTTCCCCCGCTAGAGAAACTCATATTTTCCAACTGGGATCAGGATGGGAACGGGCAGGTTACAGAAAAAGAAGCCCGGCAACTCATCGATGTGGCTTATGGCATGAAGCATGTCGATGGATCATCACTCAGAAACCCTAATGGTCAGGTGCTTTATCGTTTCTATATACAACGCACTGACAAAAATGGGGACCACCGGCTCTCTAAAGAAGAGTATCTTCCCTCAATTCGACTGCCAAAGGAAAAAGTGGAAGAATTGTTTACCCAAATGGATGCAGATAAAGATGGCTTTTTAACTTACCCTGAGATGAGACGGACCAGTAATACCAACATCGACGAATTCGCTTATTTTCTGAGCAGAGATAGCGATCTGGACGGTCTGTTGAGCGCCGAAGAGTTACTCAAATTCAATTCCAACGACTCAACGCCCAAGAGACTTCCCCAAGGTATGGCCGCTTTTGACGAGGATGGAGACGGCAAGCTCTCACTGAATGAATATCGTCTGGCACCTGTTGGTATTTCGTACGTGACCCTGAGAGTGTATGACCGAATTGATACAAACCTTGATGCCAGGCTGTCCTGGGAAGAGTTTTATGCGGAACCTGCGCCTCAACTGATTGGATTGGCTTGGGAACTTTTCTCTCGTTATGATCGCGATCAAAGTGGACAACTGGAACTCGATGAATTCGAATTTCGCATTGATTCATCGAAGATGTCGCCCGAGAACGCATTCACCGCCCGTGATCAGGATCAGAATGGCACTCTCTCTGAAGAAGAATATCTTTCCACAATCCCTCAGGCCCGGCAAAAAGCAGCACAACGAGATTTTCATCTGGTTGACTATGACCAAAACGGTCAGCTTTCCTTTACCGAATATCAGACATTGCCTGATTTGTTTCCGCCAGAAAAACGAGGGTCAGTTCCCGATCCGGTTGTCGAACTGGCTACGGCAGCACAACAAACCTGTGCAAAATTGTTTAAAGGGGCCGATGCGAATGCAGACGGGCAATTATCCGAAAGTGAATGGCCTTTGAAGGAACTGACACAGAAACTTCCCCCTTTGTCAGAAGTGAAATTCCGCGACTGGGATCGAAATCAGAATAGCCAGATCTCGGAACAGGAAGTGCAGGATTTAATTGACATCGCTTATGGTCTGAAACATGTAACCGGGGCTCCTCTACGGACTCCCGACGGCCGCACCCTCTATCGCTCCTACATTACGTATGCAGACAAAAACGGAGACAACCGACTCTCTCGGGAAGAATATATTCCCTCAATTCGCAGACCGAAAGAACAGGTCGCATCGCTGTTTGCAGAGCTGGATGTTAATCGAGACGGATCTCTGGATTACGTGGAGCTTGCCGGATCTCACCTGTCGAATATTGATGAGTTGAAATTCTTCCAACGCAGTGATACGGACTTTGACGGTTTATTGAGCGTTGAGGAACTGGCTAAGGTAAATTCAAATGATTCAACACGCGAACGGATTCCGCAGGGAATGGCCGCATTCGACAGCAATCAGGATGGGCATTTCTCCCTCAAAGAATTCCGCCTCTCTCCCATGGGCTGCAATTATGTAACGCTCCGCGTCTATGGCAGACAGGACCAAGACCACGATGGACAACTATCCTGGAACGAATTCTACACTGAACCCTCTCCTCAGTTGATCGGTTTAGCATGGGAACTGTTTAAGCGGTATGATCGCAATAATAACGGCCAGCTCGAACTGGATGAAATTGAATTTCGATACAACCCGGCAAAAATCCCTCCCGATAAATATTTTGCTGTCGCTGATTTAAATGGAGATGGAAAACTCACTTTTGAAGAGGTATTTACGGACTCGGTCCCCGAACAATCTGATGTCAGAGCCTATCGCAGTTATCAAATCCGATTGGCCCGGGCCGAAGACAAGTTTTTTCAAGATGATCAGAACCAGGATCAGTCTCTGAACTTGGACGAATACATTGAATCACACAAAGCCGCAGAATTGATTGCGGAAAGGCACCGTAGAGCCGTGGGACGCACAACAGCGGACGATGGTTCAAAATGGTTATTTCCGGTATTGGGAACTTTGAATGTCATCCTCCTGATGGGAGTGGCTATTTTCTTTTTACGCCGAAAGACGAGCCAAGGATCAAAATGAAAATGGAATCCCAATATTCAGCTGGTTCTCGATGGAATCATGATCGACTCACCGCTAGAAATGGCCTCAGCAGAATTGAGTTAATCATCATCTCTGCTTTACTTGTATTATTTCTAGCTCTCGCTTTGCCTGCAATTCTCTCATCTCGGGAGAGTGCACGACATTCCGCATGCGTAAATCGTCTGCATGATCTGGGGGTGGCACTGAGACAGTACCATGATAACTTTCAATCACTCCCTCCAGCTGCGAACTGGCATCCTGGGCGATATCGATCCATGATGCTCAATCAGAATCGCCGTGTCGATTTACTCACTTATCAGAACTGGGCAATTTTACTCCTGCCGCATATCGGACAATCCGGTCTGGCCGATGTTTATGATATTTCTCAACCAATTGGTGCAGATGAAAACACAGAGATACGCACTACCATGTTGGATGAAATGCGTTGTCCTTCTGATAGTTACAACCGTCTGGATAATCACCACCTATTTCAGCTATATCCTGATGAGCCCCCACAGGTGGAATTTGCCCGGGGGAATTATGCGATCAATCTCGGTACCCAGTGCCATCGTCCCGATATAGGCAATTCCTCAAGGCCAGCTGGAGAGGGAGTGCAAATCATTGCTGACGCGGACCGCCGAGTATTTCAATATGCTGGATCAGGTATTGCAGGGATCAATCGTTCTTTCACATTCGATGATTTCCAAAATGGGCAATCAACACTTGTTGCGTTGGAAGAAGTTCGGGCAGGGATTCACCCTCTCGATGCAAGAGGAGTATGGTCACTAGGACAAATCGGCGGGAGCATCACCTCCGCACATGGGATCTCTGGGGATGACGGTGGTCCGAATAATCAATGGGCACGATCGGATGATGTTCTAGGCTGTGGCAGACTGCACGCCGCCATAGGTGCGGAAACTCTGAAAGAAGCACGCATGCCTTGCGTACATTATGTGGACCGGAATGATCAGGCTACAGCGCGTAGTATGCATCAACAGGGGGTCAATGTTTTGTTTTTAGATGGAGCCGTTCGTTTCGTGCACGATCAGGTAGACCGCGGTCTCTGGCATGTGATGCATTCCCGGGAAACCCCGGCTGAGATTCTCTCCGATCAGTTTGAAACCCGCTTAAGTGATCTGGAGCCCCCTCCAGATGCCGAAGTCGATCAGGTGAAAAAGTTGCCAGAAACAACTTCGCCAGGTAGATCGTTTAAGAACTCCCTGGGTATGAGCTTTGTGGTACTTCCTGCAGGTGAATTTCAGATGGGAATACCGGATGTAGGAAACGGCTCCATGCCACCAGAAGAATGTCCAGTTCATCTGGTTCAAATCACTGAGTCAATTAATATGGGCCAGTATGAAGTCACACAGCAACAATACGAAGCGGTAATAGCCAACAATCCCAGCTTCCATAAAATCAACCAATTGCGTGACAGTGTTGATCATTTTCCAGTCGAGCAGGTTACCTGGAATGAGGCATCGGAATTTTGCCAACGTCTCAGTGAACTTCCAGAAGAACAAGCCTCAGGACGCAGATACCGCCTCCCAACGGAAGCGGAATGGGAATACGCATGTCGTTCAGGGAAGTCCGAGGCTTATGACTGGATCACAGCCAGAAAAACTCATCAGCAAACTGGTGAGAATGCTGGCTTAGAACCCCCTTTGGAGATTCAGCCGGTTGGTAGTTATTCACCCAACGAATTCCAATTGTACGACATGCGCGGAAACGTATTTGAATGGTGTTCTGACTGGTTTGACCGCAGTTATTACAGTCGTTCCCCTAAGAAAAATCCACAGGGGCCCGCTTCAGGCTATTTGAAAGTCGTTCGTGGTAGCGACTGGATCTTCGTTGGAGAGGTCTGTCGGATCAATTATCCTATCCTGGCCCCCTGGAAGTCCAATCGCTTTATCGGCTTTCGCGTGGTTTGTGAGGTGGTGCCTTAAATTAGGCCATAGAGTATGCTTTAAAGAACATCTGTCGCCACTTGATTGGGGGGCTGGTGCTCATAGCAACGTATGATGAAATCGGCATTGAATTCCTGGAAGCGTTTTCGACTGACCTCATGCCATCCAGGTGGTAAATTGACCGTCCAGGTATGCCCAAACCACTTATCAGCATCGAAAGTCCAGATACGCGTATGAGATTGATTCTTCAATTCAGAAATCTTTAGATACTCATCATCGCGCATCACTGCTGTTCCTTGATAATAAGGATAACCACGGGGAGTTCCTTGTGTAAAAAGTTGATCCCGATCATCAATATAGAACACAATGGATGTAAACAACATGGGATTACAAACAATGACCGTTTCGTCCACTTCGCGCTGATCGTTCAAGTATGTCACAGCCCCACGCATGCCAGGCAGTGAGGCATTGAGAGTTCTTGTTAAGAATTGCTCTTTCGAAAGCCAGCCCATCGCCATCAGGACGAGAAGAATACCGGTCCAACGAAATAACTTCCATGGAATATTACTTACTGCAACAGCAATCGAAATCAGAGCAAACACCTGTGCCGAAATGAGATACCGGGGAACAAAAACAGTCCTCATATAGAGGGATACGATCGCAGCAGCAAGAAACGGTAGCAGCGTCGTCAGAATCAGAAAATAATCAGCGGGCCGACGCTGCATTGCTAACATCAAAAAAACAATCAAAAAGAACTGGGCCACCAAAACCCCCGTCACAGGAGTGACACTGTAAAACCATTGCAGGTCAAAAGACATTGCCAGTCTAGTCCCAATATAGGGCCATGTGATATCTGCAGTAGGCATTTTCACATCTACTCTTTCCCGGTGTTCCAGAAAGACCAGTAACCAGGGGAGAAATAGAAAATAGAACGTAATTCCCGAGATAAATACTGTCTGCAGTGAAACTTTTTTCTCTCGCTGGTTCAAGCGTTGATATCCAACATACCCCAAGGCAAAACCATATTGGGCGATCGCAATAAATAAACCAAAATAGTGAGTGTACGCCTGTGAGACGGAGAGGAGAGTAAACAGGATCCAACTCCCTTTTCCGCTGTCTTTTCGAAACATGGCTCGAAATAGAAAGTAGCTTGACCAGACAGCAAAAGTCGGAGCCATCGCATACATACGGACCTGTTGCGCCCAACTGATTTGAAGAGGACTTAACGAAACTAGCGCTGCGGCCAGAAGTGCGACGTATCGAGAATCTGGCTTTGGGCTATCTTCTGATGATGTATGGTAGGCTTCTTTGACGAGAAAGTATGTTCCAGTAACCGTAGTCATACTGCAGAGCGCGCTTAAAATACGTGGTGCGGTAAGATAGTTGCCAAATAAAGAAACCCAGAGTTTCAGGGTCAAGTAGTACAAAGGTGGGTTGTCGTCATCATGCATATTCCTTTTCATCATATCCAGTAATGGAAACTCTACCATTTTCAGCGTAAAACTTTCATCGAACCAGTAAGACACTTGATTCAGGTAAGCAAACCGAAAGAAACCTGCTATCAGTAGAACAATTCCTAACCACAGGTATTCGAAGTTGAATTTTTCAGAAGTGATCTTCTCAGAGCTATCCACTTCAGTTATCCCTGTATTTTTATAGGTATTATCCGTGCACGACCGAATTGGTGTTTCAAGGCGAAATATTTCATCCTCCAATTCTATCTTTACCAGATCTAATTTAATATTCATGACGTGTCAGATAAAGAAAAATACCTTGATAGTAATGATATGAGGTTTTCGCAAAAACGAGCCGTCGCGTGTGATGCAAAGTGGGGTGATAACTTAAGAATGCTCTTCTCTCTTTCGGCTTGATATTATGGTCTGATAGATACCTCTGAGAAATTCTAGTCGCAATTTTAAAATCTGGATTGGTACAATGATTTAGTCCAGTGAAACAGAGTTCGGCTCTGCGGGGACGTAACCGAACAAGGAATAACTGGACCGACGATGTGCCGAATAGCGTACGGTTTCCGATGAGGCCACTCCTGATCGGAAGCCGTTTTCCTGATGATCATGATTCGTTTCGAACATCGGAGTGATGCTCATAAAATCCAAGCATGCTTTCTCGGTATTACGGTTTGCAATAGATAAAAAAAAATGCATTCAGGCCACCATAAAAGGTGGCCTGAATGCACTCGTTACTTCGTTTTCACGATGATAAATGATATAGAATAGCAAGTTGTCAGCTTACTACAGTCTCGCCTGCCAACAGATTTAGAGTCATATCGTAATCTAAGGATATCCCACGCAGCCAGCGACAAAACTGATGCACCATGAGTCCCGCTGCGATGATGGCTGCATACACAGTAATGCGTAAGGTATAGCTGCCCGCTTGAGCATGGGGTTGAGGAAAGAGTGTCTCTGAATACTGGTCTATTCCAGATTACTTTGTGGCAGTCAGCATACGGATCGTTTCTCCCAGCATCCTGCCATTTGCCCAGAACTCACATTTTCTGCTGTTGGGTCGCCAGATCGCCGCACGAGCCGAGATGGAATCCACTCAGCAGAAGACAGCCTCTCCTATACTGATAGACGAACGAAACCGATCTGAAATCGTCTCTACCTGAACCGAATCATCGAGCTCCTGGATTGCCCTGGCCGTTGCTTCGACTTTAGCTGATCCCAGATCCTGTCTCCGATAGCCCTGAGTCGTGATATTCGTCAATTCGACCGTATTAAAATCCACAAGCTGAATCCGTGGCGCCCCAATTGCCGCCAGTTGCAGGGCCACTTGCCGACTGATGGCTCCCACACCAATAATAGTCACCGAAATCTGTGATAGTCTCTCTTTAGGCACCAGTCCACTCTGTCTCTGAAAACGATCTATCGTTGTATTTGTCACTTCGAGTCTCCTTCCACATCAGATTCATCGAAAAACCAGTCCGCATCCCAGTCAAAACCGCCGAACGCCGATAACGGCCTGCCAGATTGGCGTTGTTCAGGATGCACGTTTGATAAATATTCCTCTTCCCAGCGTTCAGGATCACAGCCTGGAAAAGGCTCTGAATAATCCCGCCTGACCGGGATCTCGCATTCAAACGCTGGGCCGGTATTCATCCGCAATCGCGCATAGGACCGACCCCGTCGAGCCAGAATGAACATCACGGCCCAATCGGAACGACCGAAGACACGATCAAAGGTCGCCTCATCAGTTGGGTTGGGTTCAGGACAAGCTCCCGGATGTGTGTGGATCCAGATCCGCCCAAACTGCTCCGGGCGGAGTCCAGCATCCACCTGATCGTCAAAGAAATTCGCCACCGCTTCATCATCGAAGGCAACATGGACAAGCGAGCAGGTCTGTTTCACGAGTTGCAGGTCCTGGACCAGCAGCAAATCCGTCGAGGCTGCGATTCCAAAGCCGCCAACTTCCGTATCACCATAATCACGTAGGAACAGCAGTTTGGCCCAGGCGGTTGGGCTAAAGCGGATCGCCGGCAGGGGGGACCGTCTCCGGCGATATGGTTTTCTGGTCCGGTTCGTATGTTTCTTCGTCTTCCTGTGTTTCACAGATCGGGCACTTTCTTCATTATCGAGGCAATTTCCTGTTGGAATCCGGTTCATACTTTTTGACTATTGATCTGGCAATCAGTTGCAACAGTCGATGGACAGGGCTTCCTGGTATAACAGGTCCACATTGCTTCACATTTTTTTTTTGGCTTTGGGGTGTCTTGCTGTCAAAATATCTCCTTTCAGATAGCGCATTAAAAAACCCCAGCAAATTGCCGGGGTCAGAGGAGAAAATAGATCGTTATTTCATTATCAGAGCAAGGGCCGCTGGTAACCTTCCTTTGCCTGGAAAGAGTACTTTGGGTTCTTGTGCCTGCGAAGTTTTTTATAGTCATCAGGCGGTTCTTCCAGAAGTACATAAGGGCTTGTCAGTCCCTGTTCGAGCACCTGCTGATGCAGCTTCAGGGCGTTCGAGACAGCAGTCTGGGTTGGCTTACATTCCAACTGGCTGGCAATCTTACGCTGATCCAGGCCAGCGGCAGCCAGCCTGGCAGCTTCCGGCCGGATCAGATCGCGTTGAGGGGGCTCAAACAGATCCAGGGTCATTTCCCGAGACAGTAACTGCTGTAGCTCTGGAAAGGTAGTCGCATCTGGTATGCTGCCTGCCAGATTGAGGCGGATCTTAGCACGAGGCAGTAAATGGCCACCATCAATTAGGCGTACCTGGTAGACATAGATCTCAGGGACCAGTTCCCGGATCAAATCACCATACTCATGAGAATGAATATCGACGTCTTCGAGATGATGCAAAAGTATCTCCTTGAGTTTTAGTACGGACTCTGGAAGATCTAACTGTCTACTTTTCGCATGTACCAGTGTTAAACGGTCCTGCGACAGCTTCTTTTTCCGTTCACTCAATTCCGACATCATCTCATATAGAAGCGCCGTATCGACTTTAGCGTCAACAGACTCTCGAATCAATTTTTTAATATTATGACTCTCGCGTTCAATTTCTTCTTCGACTTTATTTAATTCATTTTCACGGGCTAGGATATTATCAGGGGCACCAGCTTGTATCTGCCGTATGATCTCCAGGAACTGAACATCAATTCCCTCCAGCGATGAAAGGCTCTTCAGGATCACATCCAGCAGCTTCTGCGCAGCTTTAGGCCCATTAAACCCAATGGAGTTCCAGCAGCGCCACTCGCGTGAATTTGAACACATCAGGTTGTCCGTGATACCGTTACCGCCCCATACGTAATGACCTCCACAGTAGTAGCAAGTCGCATGCTGTCCAAATGCCCGGGTTCGTTTCCTGGGAACTTGATACCGAGTATCTACACCGTTCTGGTTCTTCTTACGCCTAAAATGGGCATTTTTTTTAGCTATCGCTTCGAGAACAGGATCAATTTCTTCGGTAGAAAAAAATGCCAGATGCGGTTCTGCTCGAAACACAGGGCCTTTCGGATTAGGGACAGAAGTTCTTCTACCCGTTTTATGCTGCTTGACGGTATGTTTTTTTCCACGTTGGGGAAGTCCCTTAAGGATAGGATTGCGGTAGTAGCTTAATACCATGGTCCCATCCCAGTTCTTCTTTCTGCAATATGGGCCGGGCGGAAATTCAACTGCATTGAAGTAGTCAGCGACGGTCGCTCCATTCAGTGTTCTTCTCAGGATCTGTAATCCTTCCTTAATGTATCCGGCAACATTAACATCCTTTGACCAGTCTGAGAAAGTCTGGGCTCCATCGGGTTTGATATAACCTGCGATGGGACAGGGAGTCGCAGCACCACGTTTTTTAAACCGGTTCATTTTTTTTTGTTTGATCCGGCGCGATGTATGCTCATTATGCCTCACGTGCTCTTTGCAAGCATCCACACTCCTGACCTCCCAATCCGGATGATTTGTATCAATGTCGTCATTTACTGAGAGGACTCTCGTACCATGGTCTACTGCTATGCCACAGAGTCGGTGTGCTTCCAGACCGCGTACAATACGACCAAGATCTTCGACAATTAAAAAATCCAGCTCATCTGATTCAATCCAGTTCTCAATCTCTCGAAGTTCTGGACGGTCGAGATGCTCTCCTTTGCCTTTGGTTACGATTGTCCTGAACTCGATTTCTCCGTTATACATCTCATACGCAACATCTTTTGCATGATCGACCTGGTCTTCTAAACTGATTTCATTTTGGTTTTCACAACCAGAAATACGCCCAGGAATTCCAACTACTAACGAGTATCCATTTCGTGGTACTATTTCGTTTTCAGGGTTATAAAAGTTCATCTTTCGTTTCTCCAGTCAGAGACAATCTCTTCTCATATGATTGGCACAGTGTGTCATTCACACTGACCAATCCTGAGAATCCCTGACCAGAGATGGATAAACCTGACAATCCATAAATCTTTCAAGAATAACACGTTGCGCTGTAAGTGACGATTGTGTTACACTTTACATCGATGCTTTAGGAGTGTCCCCCTCTCTCCGCTTACAAAAAAAACACGGGATCGACCTCAATCGATTCCGTGTTTTTTTACGCCTCGTGCTTCCCCACCTGTCTCAGCACAACCACCTCACAATCTCCAGCGCATTTCTGTCTCCAAAACTGAACAGACTCCCCTTGATCTGCACTTCCCGAATCATAAAGTGGTGCAATTGTGCTTCGCGCGCGAGGCGGACGATGCGTGCACCGAAACCTGACTCACAAGTGACTCAGAATCACCTGAATCGCCGTCGATTTTTCCAGTTTTTCACCGGAACATTCATCACCGGTTCCCTCTGTCTCGTAACTTTTCAAATCATTTCGGAGCACTTTCAGCGCACTTCGCAGCACACTCACCCGGAAGTCACTGCACATTGAGAGCATTTCACGCCGCGCGCAACCCCCAATTCCGCTTGACCCCCTCACGCCGATCCGCAAAATCAATCCAGCCATCACAACCCCGACAATCCAATACGTATCAGACAGGCAAACACCGTCCCCACGGTCTCAATCCGAACAGCAGAGATTCTACGCAACCGCACAGACAGCGAAATCTGAACACCCCGCACCAGTCGCGTCACTTTAATTCAGGACCGTTCACATTACACGGGGGCTCACTCCGACAGCCGTAAAAAACAGCTCGCAGAGAGCTTCCCGCCGATTGAAAACCGCCCCCTGAATTGGTAAGGTGAGGTGTAAATCTGTACGAGCGTATTCCTGATTCAAGAGATCATTTCGCACGCAGGATCCTCTCTGAACACACACTTACTCACCATCGATCTGACGGATAGCGGGCTCAACTTCAATAATGGCAGAGGCAGACAACTGGACTACGGTTACTGAATCAAAGTTTCCCTGGGAACGGGAAGCACTGGACTTCGTACGCAGCCAGTTTCCCGATTTCGCCCCCTACCGCGCCTGGTCGAATTTCGAATTCATCGCCGATGATGGCAGCGTCAACGAGGTCGACCTCCTCGTCTTCTCCCCCATGGGCTTCTTCCTTGTCGAAATCAAAAGTCGCCCCGGGCGCCTCCGCGGGGATGCCGGCACCTGGACCTGGGAAAAAGAGGGTAAGCGGGCCACCGTCGATAACCCGCTCATCGCCACCAACCTCAAAGCCAAACGACTCAGCTCACTCCTGCAGAAACAGAAGGCACTCAAAAAGAAAGGCCGCCTCCCCTACCTGGAAGCACTCGTCTTCTGCTCCGCCACCGAACTCCACTGTGAACTCACCGGCAACGCCCGCGCCCGCGTCTGCCTCCGCGACAAACCCGCCACCGACGACCGCCCCGAACGGCCTGGCATCATGGCGGCTCTCATCAATCGCGAGTGTCCCGGCCTCGATAAACACCCCCGCGGCACACACGATACCCCCATGTCGAATGCCATCGGTCAGGCCCTCAACCAGGCCGGCGTCCGTCCCTCGCAGAAAAGCCGCAAAGTCGGCGACTACCTCCTGAAACAAATCATCGGCGCGGGACCCAAATACCAGGACTGGAGCGCCCAGCACTCACAGCTCGAAAATTCCCGCCGCCGCGTCCGCCTCTACCTCGTGAACAATGAAGCCGACGCGGATGAACGCGCACGTGTCCAGCGGGCCGCACTCCGCGAATTCCAGATCCTCGAAAACCTCGAGCACCCCGGCATCCTCCGCGTCTTCAACTTTACCGAACACGAACTCGGGCCGGCACTCCTCTTCGAGCACGACCCCCTCAGCCTCCGTCTCGATCACTATCTCGCGCAGCAGAAAGACCAGCTCAGCATCGAAACCCAGATCGACCTCGTCCGCCAGCTCGCCGAGGTCGTCAAATATGCCCACGAGAAAAAAATCGTCCACCGCGGACTCTCACCGCAAAGCGTCCTCGTTACCCGCATCAACACCGGGCATCCCCGTTTGAAAATCTTTAACTGGCAGCTCAGCTACCGCGAAAGTACCACTTCCACCGAAGTCTCGCGGCATTTCACTGCCACTTCACACGTTGATCGCCTGGTGGAAGACGCCGCCACCGCCTATCTCGCACCCGAGTCACTCGCCGATGCCCAGGCCGGACTGGGAGAACACCTCGACGTCTTCTCCCTCGGCGCCATCGCCTACCAGATCTTCTCCGGCGTCGCTCCCGCGGCCAGTGCCCTGGAACTCGGTGAAAAACTCCGCGGCACCAGTGGCCTGCAGATCAGCGCCGTCCTCAACGGCGCCAGCGAATGGCTCCAGGAAATGGTCCGCGAAGCCACCAGCCCCATCGTCCCCGACCGCACCGGCTCCGTCGACGATTTCCTCGAATCGCTCGACCTCGTCGAGAACGAACTCACCTCACCCGAGCACGAACTGCTCGACGATCCCACTCACGCCCAGATCGGCGACACCCTCCCCGGCGGCTTCAAAGTCGTCCGCCGCCTCGGCCGTGGTGCCTGCTCCGTCGCACTCCTCGTCGAGAACGATCAGCAGGACTTCATCCTCAAAGTCGCCAGCGATCCCGAACACAACGACCGCGTCGCCGCCGAGGCCGAACTCCTCGCGCGGGAGGAAATGCGGAACACGAACATCGTACACTTTGTCGAGTCGCTGCAGCTCGGCAACCACGTCGGCTTCCTCATGCGGCCCGTCTACACCGAACGGGGCAAACGGCTCATTGAAACACTCGGGCAGCGGCTCCGCAAAGACGGGCGGCTGCACATCGATCTGCTCCAGCGGTTCGGTGATGACCTGCTCCAGGTCGTCAATCACCTTGAAGAACAAGGCATCCCCCACCGCGATATCAAGCCCGATAATATCGCCGTCGGCATGGTCGGACGCGGCAGCAAACTGCACCTCGTCCTCTTCGATTTCTCGCTCTCGCGCACCCCCGCCGAGAACATCCGGGCCGGCACCACCGGCTACCTCGATCCGCTGCTCCCCCTCCGCGATCCCACCTCTCCCCGCTGGGACCTGCACGCGGAACGCTACGCCGCCGCCGTCACACTCTACGAACTCGCCACCGGCACACTCCCCGTCTGGGGCGATGGCGTCACCTCACCCAGTCACCTGCCCGCAGGTACTGAAATCACCATCGACGCCGAACTGTTTGACCCCGCCCTGCGCGAAGCACTCACCGAGTTCTTCACCCAGGCCTTCCGTCGCAACATCGACCAGCGGTTCGACAACGCGGAAGAAATGCTCCGCGCCTGGCGCAACTGTTTTGCCGGCATCGATGAACCCGGGGCCCTCTCCGATCACGCTGATGAATCCCGGCTTCAGGACCTCCTCGCCGAGGCTGACTTCGAAACGCACATCCCCGAACTCGGCCTGGGCTCCCGCTCCACCAACGCCCTCGACCGCGCGAACATCCTCACCGTCGAAGACCTGCTCACCGTCCCCATGCGACGACTGATGCGTCTCCGTGGCGTCGGTAATAAAACCCGTCGCGAAATTACCTCCGCGGTCAAAATTCTCCGCGCCCGCCTGGGCAAACCGGATCGCGACCCCGGCACCCTCGCCGAACCCGAGACCACCGAAACCGAATCCATCGACATCGCCGCGCTCAGCGTCGACCTGCTCGTCAGCCGACTGCTCAAAGTCGGCGACCGCGACGGGGAGACCTTTCAGCGCAGCGTCCGACTCCTGCTCGGCCTCGATCCTGCACTCGACAATCCCTGGCCCAGCCAGGCCGATCTCGCGCGCGAACTCAATGTCAGCCGGGCCCGACCCGGACAGGTCGTACTCAAACTGCAACAGCGCTGGGAAAAAGATCCCGCGCTCACCCGGGTCCGCGCCGATCTGCTGGAAATCCTCACCGCGCAGGCCGGCGTCATGTCCCTCCGCGAACTGGCCGAAGCCCTCATCGTCGCCCGCGGCTCCTCCGAGGAAGACCCGCAGCGCACCGCCAACGCGATCGCCGTCATTCGGGCCGCCGTCGAAGTCGAACGTACCACCGCCGATCCCCGCTTCCTCGTCCGCCGTGAAAAACAGCAAATCTTGATCGCCACCGACGCCGAACTCGTCACCTGGGCCCGCAAGCTCGGCACCCTCGCCGATCAACTCGCCCAGGCCGATCCGCTGCTCGCCCCCACCCGCGTCCTCGAACGCCTCCAGGAAATCACGCCCCCCGACGATCAGCTCGTCTCGGAAACCCGGCTCGTCCGCCTTGCCGCGGAAGTCTCGGAACAGGCGGCCCTCTCCAGCCGACAGGAACTCTATCCCCGCGGCATGGAAGCGGTCCGCGCCCTCAAACTCTCACAGGGCGCCCTGCTGGGACAGAAATCGATGACCGTCGCCCAGATTCAGGAACGCGTCGCCGGTCGCTACCCCGATGCCAGCCCGCTCCCCGGACGACCACAGCTCAACACGCTCCTCGAGCAGGCCGGCTTCGAACTCGAATGGGTCGACGGCAGCGACGGACACCCCGGCGTCTTCACCAGCCGCGCCCCGCACCAGATCACCCTCACCAGCAGCGGCACCTCCCGGTCGCGGCGTTCTTCACTCCCCGGCGATCCGGGTGACATCACCCCCGAACTCGCCGACGCCCGTCAGTTTGAAGAACGTCTGCAGCGGAACCTCCGCGAAGGAGCCTTCCTCACCCTGCTGGTCAGCCCCCGCGAATTCGATCGGGCGCTCGCCGAACTCACCCGCCGCTTCCCGCTGGAACTGGTCGACCTCGAAGGGCTGCTCATCAACGCTCTGCAGGAAACCGCCAGCCAGGCCGGCGTCAACTGGGAACTCGTCCTGCAGACCGACGCCCTCCCGCAGTCCGGCGACTGGGACAAACTCAAGCTGCTCGTCAGCCGGGCGCTGCCGCAGGTGGAACAACAGCTCCAGGCCGCCGATAAAACCATGCTCATGATCTACCCCGGTCTGCTCGCCCGCTACGATCAGATGGACCTGCTCAGCCGCCTCTCGCAACAGGTCGGCCGCACGAACGGCATCCCCGGCCTCTGGCTCCTGCTCCCCGGCGAGAACCAGGCCTTTATCGACGGCAAACCGGTCCCCCTCATCGGCCCCGGACAACGCACCCGCATCCCCAACAGCTGGCTGCGGAATATTCATCGGGAGGACGCATCATGAACCCGCATCACAATCCCGACATAAAAAAAGGGAGGCCCTCGAGCCCCCCTCATAGATACCAACAGATGCATAGTTTTAGTTCCTATTTATCCTTTTTGAATAGACTGTATATCGTGAGTATCAGCGACACGATCGCCATACCAAATTCCAGATATTCCATGGGAATATTCTCATGTTGAGAGGAGACCATTTACATCTCTACCGTTTAGAGAAAACTCCTCACAATTAAGAGAGTGTCATTTCCACGATTTTCAGAACCCGATTTCAAAATGATTTGAGTTGAAACAAAACTGTGACAGGACAACCAGATTCAGAGAACAGTAACCTGACCCGGGGTAAAACGGACCGTCTCCGCAGTGATCCGATTACCCTTGTTTTTGTGAACATTGACAGCAGTAAAGACAAAATTAGCCGCAGGGCGTTAGCCCCGGTTGAAACGACTTAGTGATAGAGCATCCAAATCCGGAAACAGGACCAACCCGTTATTACGTCTTCAACCTGAACCGTTCGAATGCAGCAACGCTCACGAGTATTTAGTAAGTAGATAAAACCCCCATGATTAACCGCAGTGCTCTCCTCTCCGATCTCCAGAAACTCCTCAAACGGCTCGAGGCCGATCTGCTCGAACGCAGTGATTCGCCCGATGTCCCCGCGGTCGGGGAGACGCTCCGCACCGAGTACGAACAGGCCCGCACTGCCGAACGGACCGCACAGAACTATGAAGACTGGCGCAGCGACGCCATCACCCAGGCCGCCGCTGCCTGGGTCCTCTCGGCGGTCTTTGTCCGCTTCCTCGAAGACAACCAGCTCATCGAGCCCCCCCGCTTCTCAGGTCCCGGCGATCAGCTGCAGCGGGCCCGCGACGAACGCGAACTCTATTTCCGCGCCCATCCCACCGAGACCGATCGCGAATACGTGCTCGCCGTCTTTGATGAACTCGCCACGCTCCCCGGCACCCGCGAAGTCTTCGGCGACCACAACCCGCTCCGCGAACTCCCGCAGTGGCTCTCCGGGGACGCCGCGGGCGAACTGCTCGCCTTCTTCCAGAAGATCGACGCCAACGCCGGCGGTCTCGTCCACGACTTCACCGATGCCGACTGGGACACCCGCTTCCTGGGTGATCTCTACCAGGACCTCTCCGAAGCGGCTCGTAAGAAATACGCCCTGCTGCAGACCCCCGAGTTCGTCGAAGAATTCATCCTCGACCGCACCCTCGAACCGGCCCTCGACGAGTTCGGCCTCGACGCGCCCCCCGTCACCGACGCCCAGGGCACCGCAGTCACCCCCGCCGGCTTCCGCATGATCGACCCGGCCTGCGGTAGCGGCCACTTTCTGCTCGGCACCTTCCCCCGCCTGCTTGACCGCTGGTACCGCAAAGAGCCCGGCGGCAAAGTCCGCGACCTCGTCCAGAAAACCCTCGACAGCATCCACGGCGTCGACGTCAATCCCTACGCCATCGCCATTGCCCGCTTCCGCCTGCTCCTCAAAGCCATGCAGGCCTGCGACATTCACCAGCTCAAAAACGCCCCCGCCTTCACGCTCCACCTGGCCTGCGGCGACTCACTGCTCCACAGCCCCCTCCGCGGCGGACAACAGGTCTTCGACTTCGAACTCACCAGCGACGACGCCGAATGCGAACACGCCTACCAGAGCGAAGACCTCCCCGCCCTCAAACAGACGCTCCGCTCCGGCATCTACCATGCCGTCGTCGCCAATCCACCCTACATCACCCCCAAAGACCGGCAGCTCAACCAGCGCTACCGCACGCGCTTCGAATCCTGCCATAGTCAGTACTCCCTGGCCGTCCCCTTTCTGGAACGCATCTTCCGCCTGGCCGTCACCGGCGGCTTCACGGGACAGATCACCGCCAACAGCTTCATGAAACGGGAGTTCGGCAAAAAACTGATGGGCGAGTGCATCAGCAAAGCCGACCGCCTGCAGGAATCACTCAACCATACCAGCTGGGATTCCTTCAACCAGATTCAAAAGCTGGCCGCGAAGTTCAAAACCGCGGTCACAAAAATCCTGGACGACCTGCAGCAGGCCCTCGTCAGTGACGAGCATGTCCACGAGCTCGGACCCGCACTGCAGGCATGCCAGTCGCAGGCATCGCGGCTGATCTCCGATGCACTGGAAAATCTCAAACCGGATCCCGCTCCGCCCGCTGCAACTCCCGATCCCGAGCTGCCCCCGCCCGCAACCACGCCGGGGGTTAAGGTTATCGAGCAGGATGTCAGACAGGGCCTGACGCTGCCTGAAGCGGAAGAGACACTGACGAAAATCAAGTCCCGCCTGCAATCAGGACAGTCGGTTCAGATTTACGTAAGCTGGGTGATTGAAGAGGGAGGCACGCAGGCATGACTCTCACCGCCCCGACCTTCAGTCAGATCAAAGCCCAGGTCGCGACAATCCAGCAGAAAACGACCCGGGCCGACGTCATCGGCATCCATTCACGTGGACGCTGGAGTGATGAAACCCGCATTCAGGATGGCGACCAGACCTATCTGATCTACCAGTGCGATTCTCCCCTGGCCTGTCGCATCGCCATTCGCGAACCAGTGCCCGACAAGACGACGAAAGTTCTGATCACAGGACTGGAAGAAAACGACCTGGGGGATGACCTGCGGTATCGACTGGCCAAGCAGCGGTTGTTCCCGCTTCAACCCTGGCAGATTGTCTGCTCGCTGTTCAATGCCCGCAATGTGGACACGCGACTGACGCATCATCCCTGGATGGCCGAGGCCCTGCTGGAACTGGGACCGCGGCACGGTTATCCGCCGGCACGGGGTGGCTTCCTCGATGCCGATACTGCCTGGTCGCTTTTGCTCGAACATACGATCCAGCTCCGCGGAGAATCGCCCGACCTGACGAGCCTGTTGAAATGGTCACTCGACCAGACCGCCACCCAGCACTTCCGACACCAATCTGAAGAATTCCAGGGAGCGACCATCGACTGGCTGTGTGAAAAGGCCGGCCCCGTCGCCCGACTGATTTTGCAATGCCTGCAGGAGGACAAACCGAAACAACACCCGCTGTCGGTCGGCATTGCCATGCTTGTGCTGTACCACGAAGACGCACGCGGCCGACTGGAAAAGGCCACAGGCAAGTTTGAAGGGCTGTTCTTCCCGCAAGAGTCCCCCACACCAGACCAGGTGCAGCGCTGGGTGCTTTCCGCCCGCGAGGTGGTTCGTTCCCTGCAGCACACCGATCTGCATAAGCATCACGTGATCGTGCGACGGGCAGACGACATCCTGAAGGAACTCGCTGCAGCAGAGTACGCCCGGTTGAGCGATACGTCGTTGCTGGGTTACGAACAGCGGTTACAGCAGTTCGGCACAACGCTCACCGACATCCTGGATCGTGGCGCCTGGCAGGAAGTCGAACGACTTCAGGAACTGAAAGCCGCAATCCGCAGTCATGATGCTTCCTTCGATCAGACGCGACAGCTCGAACGGCTGGAAATGGCACTCCGCCTGGTCCGCTGGCTGCAATGTGACAAACCATCCGCTGCAGCTTTGCCGCAGTCTTTCGCCGCCGCTGCGCGATACCAGCTGGAGACGGGCGGCTTTGTTGACTGGGCCCGCCTGCAGGTCCGACACGGTGCGGAAGTGGAAGCCCTTTCACAGGCATATCAGCGGTTGTTTGAAACCGTGACCCAGATTCGCGAACAGCAGTCAGAACACTTTGGAACGCTGCTGGCTGAATGGACCGCGTCAGGCTCAAAAGGGAATGACGTACTGCCTGTTGAACAGATCATCGAGCAGACCATCGCGCCGCTGGCAGAGTCGCAACCGGTCCTGTTGCTCGTGATCGACGGTATGAGTGTCGCTGTCTGCCGCGAACTGCTCAGCGACCTGACCCGCAATGAATGGGTGGCGCTGGCGGAACCAAATCAACGATTCAACAGACCCGGAATCGCCGCGATCCCCTCGGCAACGGAGTTCTCGCGAACGAGCCTCTTAACCGGCAAACTGATGCAGGGGGGACAGCACGATGAGAAAAAGGGATTCGAAAATCATCCCCGGCTGTCAGGCAACTCGCCAGGGGGAGCATCCCCGCTGCTGTTTCACAAGGCCGCGCTGCAGGGACCGGAACAAAGTCAGGTGCGAAAGGAAATCGCTTCCACCCGGCGCGTTGTCGGTGTGGTGATCAACGCCGTCGATGACAATCTGCTCAAAGGGGAGCAACTGGATACACGCTGGTCCCGCGATCAGATTCAGCTGCTCACTTCACTGTTGCACGATGCCCGCAGTGCAGGCCGACTGGTGGTTCTCGTCAGCGATCACGGCCATGTGCTCGATTGCCAGACTCAGAATATCAACACCCCGGATGAGACGGCGGGGGGCGAACGCTGGCGTCCTGCAGGTTCGGCTCCTGTTACAGGAGAGCTGCTGATTTCAGGTAGCCGCGTACAGACCACAGATCAGAAACTGATCGCCCCCTGGAGCGAACGCATCCGCTATAGCATGAAGAAAAACGGCTATCACGGGGGGCTCTCACCTCAGGAAATGGTCGTACCGATAGTGGTGCTTACCAACTCGGATGAACTCCCGCCACACTGGAGTGAGCAGCCCATCGACACCCCCGTCTGGTGGGATGAACTACCGCCGGAGCATGAAATGCTTGTGCCCTCCCCTCCCGTTCGCACTCGCAAGAAAAAGGTCGAAAAGGCACCGCTGCTGTTCAAAGAACTGAAAGAGGAAGTAGAAACGCCGCAAGCCAGCGAAGCTCCCGAGGTCCCGAAATGGATTCAGCAACTACTCGAGAGCCCGGTCTTTGCAGACCAGAAACGGCTGGGGGGGCGACGGGTTCCGGAAGACAAAGAGTTCTCAC
The DNA here is from genome assembly GCF_008329715.1 of Gimesia chilikensis. Classification (GTDB taxonomy): domain Bacteria; phylum Planctomycetota; class Planctomycetia; order Planctomycetales; family Planctomycetaceae; genus Gimesia; species Gimesia chilikensis. The sequence goes on from NZ_VTSR01000002.1 coordinate 21,143, forward strand.
GCCTGCTGCAGGCGCTGGATCGGCGCGATGGTACGATGACACTTCGCGCCCTGACACGCGCACTCGACGCGGCTCCTCTGCGAATGCCCGGGTTTCTGGCCAAAGTGGAACGTGTCTTGAATATCGATGGCTACGATGTGATCCGTTACGACGAAACTTCGGACACCGTGGAACTGCAGCGAGAGCTGCTGCTCAAACAGTATGACCTGGATGACTAATTGCCAATGATCAGTCCCCGACGACGCGAAGAAATTATTGATGCACTCCGCCGCGGCACCGTTCCGCAAAACAGTCTCGATGCATTTGCCGTCGGCCTGGAGCGGTTCGAACCTGCCCTCACAGAAGAACTGCAGAAAGTCGCTTCAACCGGAGGTGTGTTCAAGGCAGTTCGCGGAGAGTACGGCTGCGGAAAAACATTTTTCTCCCGCTGGCTCGCCGACCAGGCACGCAAGCAGGGGTTTGCGACAGCGGAAGTGCAGGTCTCGGAAACTGAAACGCCCCTGCATCGACTGGAAACCGTCTACCGCCGACTGATGGAACGACTTTCGACTGCCGACACGCCACAGGGAGCCTGGCGAAATGTCGTCGACGGCTGGTTCTATGCGCTGGAAGAGGATGTCCTTTCAGAAGGTCAGATCGATGAATCAGATCAGCAGGCACTGCTTGAGCGCAGCAGCGAACTCCTGGAACAGCGACTGGCACGGGTAACCGACATCACGCCAACCTTCAGTACCGCCTTGCGAGGCTACCGTCGGGCACAGGCTGCGGGGGAACGGGCTGTCGCAGATGGGATTCTGGCCTGGCTGGCCGGGCAACCGAATGTCTCTGCTTCCGCAAAACGCTACTGCGGGGTGAAGGGGGACATCGACCACTTTGGTGCTCTCAGTTTTCTGCAGGGAGTGCTGACGGTCCTGCGGGACTCGGGCCATCCGGGGCTGCTGCTGATCCTGGATGAAGTCGAAACCATTCAACGCGTTCGCAGCGATGTGCGGGATAAAAGCCTCAATGCACTCCGCCAGCTGATCGACGAAGTTGACTCCGGTCGCTTCCCCGGACTGTATCTTCTGGTCACCGGCACTCCCGCGTTTTATGAGGGACCGCAGGGCATCCAGCGTCTGGAACCGCTGGCTCAGCGACTGCACGTCGACTTTCAGACTGACGCCCGGTTTGATAATCCCCGCGCTCCCCAGATTCGGCTCCCGGCCTTCAGCCTGGAACGCCTCTGTCTGGTCGGATGCAGAGTCCGAGATCTCTTCCAGCAGCATGCCCAGGCACCGGAGCGGATTTCAAAATTGTGTGATGACAGCTATATCCAGGAACTGGCCCAGGCAGTGGCGGGGAAACTGGGGGGGAAAGTCGGCGTCGCACCTCGAATCTTTCTGAAAAAGCTGGTTGCCGATATCCTCGATCGCATCGATCAGTTCGACGATTTCGATCCGCATGAACATTATCGGCTGACGATGTCCGATACTGAATTAACCCCCGTCGAACGCCAGGCCGCCGGCGCCACTGATGTGGATGACATCGAACTCGAACTCTAGAGGTGTGATATGCCGAAGCAGACGCTGAAAGAGATGCTGGAATCTCTGAATCAGCTGGGTTCAAGCGAGAATCAACCGGAGACCCTGATCTACAACGAAGGCTGGATGCTGCGTCTGATTCTACAGGCCGCAGAAGAGGGCTATTTGCCAGACTATTTCCCAGAAAAATTTAAATGGTTCGCAGAAGGGCAACTGCGATCTCCTTTCGGCAGGAAAAAGGGAACCTCATACGAGAAAAACACCCACGCCGACGGCGTTGTCGGCGACATCACCACAGATGACGAAACAAAGAGCGCCATCGAATTAGATTCCAATGCCAAACATTTTTGTGTTTACGAAGCAAAGATGTTTTCAGGACTTTCGCGGGGAACTAAAAATGCGCCAGATTATAATCAAGCAGCACGCACGATCGCCTGTATGGCACATACACTAGAAACAGCCAAGCAACCACCTCATAAACTGAAATCTATAGGATTCTTTGTTATTGCTCCTCAGGCTCAGATCAACAAGGGAATGTTCGACGCTGCCATAGATGCTGATTCGATACGAGAAGCCGTTGGAAATCGTATATCTCAGTTCTCTGTAGATGCGCAAGTGACGTTTATGAATTGGCAAACTGAATGGTTCGAGCCACTCCTCGAAAAAATGGTGCAAGATGAGTCTTTGAAGTGTATTGCCTGGGAAGACCTGATAAATGAGTTGACTCAATTTAAAGACGAAATAAATAAATTCTATGGGCTTTGTTTAAATTATAATTCACGTCAGCAGGATCCACCTTCTACCTCGCTACCTGACAGTGGTAAATTCTATAAGATTTCAGAAGACAAGCGGAAAGACCAAACTGTTGTCGTCTGTTTCTCGGGGGCTCGGCGGAGTCGAGTGTATCAACCTGGCAAACGCGAGAAGTCATTCCTGGTTGCAAATGAGTGCTTAACTCCTGTCGAGGTCGAGGAAGGAATGGTGGTTCCCCATTCCCCTCAAGTGAACTGGAAGTACCAATACAAAGACGACAAAGACGACAAAGACCAGGCATATACAGTTAAAGTTCTCAATACCGGTCCCTGCAACAGTCGCGTCATCAAAGTCGATAACAGTCAGGACGAAACCTCGTTTCTGGTTCCGAATCACTTTCTCGAAGAAATAAAGTGAAGGACTTTCCGCTTGAGCAGTTTTGACCTTCTCCATCCTGCGCTGCAGCATCACATCGTCAACAGTCTGGGCTGGCGAGAGTTGCGCCCGTTTCAGGATGCGGTCATTCCGGAAATTCTGGCGGGGAAACACCTGATTGTGCTGGCACCGACCGCGGGCGGCAAAACGGAAGCAGCTTTTTTCCCCGTCGTGTCCCGGATGCTCACTGAGGAATGGAACGGCCTGAGTGTGCTTTATATCTGTCCCATCAAAGCGCTGCTCAATAATCTGGACATCCGCCTGCAGGGGTACTGTCGGCTGCTGGGACGACGCTCCGCACTCTGGCACGGAGATGTGAAACCGGGAGAACGGAAAAAGATTCTGCGCGAACCGCCGGACTGCCTGTTGACCACACCTGAATCGCTGGAAGTAATGCTGGACTCTCCCAACGTCGATGCGCAACGCCTGTTTGGCAATCTGCAGGTGGTCATCATTGATGAAATCCACGCTTTCGCCGGCGACGATCGGGGCTGGCATCTGCTCTCCGTACTCGAACGGATCTCGCGTATCGCGGGGCGGGAGCTGCAACGTCTGGGGCTTTCCGCTACCGTGGGAAATCCAGAAACGCTCGTGGACTGGCTCGCCGGCTCCTGTCAGCGGCCCCGTGATGTTTTTCTCCCGCCGGCCTCCGTCGCGGATGCAGCCGACGTCCAACTGGATTACGTGGGCTCACTCTCGAATGCGGCAGTCGTCATTTCCCGGCTCCATCGGGGTGAGAAACGGCTGGTCTTCGTCGACAGTCGGGCGCGAGCAGAACAGCTGGCTTCAGAACTGGGGCGACTGGAAATCACCACGTTTGTGACGCATAGTTCCCTCAGCCAGGAACAGCGAAAGCAGGCTGAAGAGGCGTTTGCTTCGCGTGATGATTGTGTCATCGTTGCTACCAGTGTGCTCGAACTGGGGATCGATGTCGGCAATCTGGATCGAGTGATTCAAATCGACTCGCCGCCCACCGTTTCCAGTTTCCTGCAGCGGATGGGGCGCACCGGCCGCCGCGCGGGAACACTGCGGAACTGCCTGTTCCTGGCTACCAAAGAAGAAACGCTCATTCAGGCAGCCGCTCTGATTGAGCTCTGGGCAGCCGGCTATGTCGAACCGGTTCAACCTCCCCCTCTGCCCTATCATATTCTGGCCCAGCAGTTGATGGCACTTATCCTGCAGGAAAGCGGGATCGGGCGCACCGACTGGTTTGACTGGCTCAAAGGCGTTTCGGGTTTTCAGAGCATTCCAGCTGAGCAGGTCGAACAGCTGGTGAAATCGATGCTCGAACGGGAGATCCTCTGGGAAGAAGCGGGCATCCTGGGCATGGGACAAGCGGGAGAGAACACCTATGGACGCAGACATTTCATGGAGCTGTTTTCGGTATTTCTCTCGCCCCCGCTCTTTGCCATCCTTTATGGACGCCAGGAACTGGGGTATGTCGATGAAATGACATTTCTCAGTAAACAGGACGGCCCACGAATTCTTTTGCTGGGAGGCCGTGCCTGGCAGATTAATCATATCGACTGGCAGAGGCAGAAAGCCTGGGTAGAACCAACCGATTCCAAAGGACGCACACGCTGGTCAGGAGCTGGTCAGGGCCTGGCGTATCGTATGACGCAGGCAATGCTGCAAATTCTAGCGACGACAGAGAACCGGGACTATTGGTCTCAGAGAGCCACGCAGACACTCACGGAACTTCGAGAGGAGAATACCTGGCTGCAGCCGAAATCTACAGTCGTACTTCAGACGGGAGGTCAGGAAGTTGAATGGTGGACCTATGCTGGATCGCTGGTCAATGCCGCACTGGCCGGCCAGCTTTCCCGTCTGACACGAAGCGAAGTCCGGTGCGACAGTTTCATGCTGACCTTTCAGTCCTCCCTCGCGTTCGAGGATATCAAGACGGCGGTCTCCGCAGTCGTCCGGCAAAACGCTGACGACATGTACCCGGCTGTTGAAGAAGAAGCTTTAGAAGGGCTCAAATTCTCCGAATGCCTGCCCGCGGAACTGGCCATCCTGATGCTGGCCCACCGCCTGCAGGACAGAAACGCCACCAGGGAACTCCTCCAGCAACCAGTCAGATATGTGATTCAATAGGAAGTTTGTTCGAGACATTCGATTCTGACGAACGGACCAGAAAACTGACTCAGGCAGCTGCTCTCTTAGTCAAAAACTCTAAACCACACGATTAAGGGCATTCAGAGATCAGGGCAATAAGTCGCTTTGCTAAAAATCTTTCCGCCACTTCAGCTGTGGGTTAAATCAGAAGCAATCTATTCATAGAGTTGAGTATGCAGCTGATTTCCAAGGTTCTAGAGGCGGGTCATGGCTTGTGACAGTCATCTTATTCAGTCATACGGAGCCCTTCGTTGCGGATGTTGCTACGCTTTTGCTGGTTATCACTTCCTTCGGAATTACTTGATAGGGCTGCAGAGCACACGAAAGCCGAGAGAGTAACCTCGTTTCTCTGGGATTGACCATAGCGGAACCCCGAACCGCATACTCATTGAGTCATGCGACTGTCGACATTCGCGGTGGAAGGTCAACATTATGCCGCATCTGCCAGGCCGTCTTCTCTATGTGCTGTCATGTCTGATGCAGTATTTTTCTTATGCTGTGAACTTTGTTCGGCTGCTTCAAAAGAAACGGAATCTGTAAATGAGCGAATGTGCAAATCCTGTTGGGGAAATGCAATTTCGATACCAGCCTCCTGAAATACCTGTTTGATAGCAACATTCAAATCGTGCAAGACGATTGAATAGTCGTCTCGCTTTCCAATGAAAACACGCAATTCCAGATCAAGTGTGCTGTCACCGAATCCCTTGAAAAGTGCAGACGTGCGAGGTTCATTCAAAACGAGTGGATGGTTGCTCGCGACTTTCAACAACAGCTCCCTCGCAGTCGATGGGTCACAGTCGTATGAGATGCCAACAGGAATCACAAAACGCGTAATCGGATCAGAGAGAGTCCAGTTGACTACGTCTTCAGTAATGAATCGTTTATTGGGGATAATTGATTCTTTACGATCATAATCGGTAACGGTTGTGGCCCGGATTTGCATTCGCGTCACTGTGCCGGTGACTCCGTTAACGGTCACTGTATCTCCAATCCGAATCGGTTGCTCAAAGAGAATGATTAAACCTGAAACCAGATTCGCGAAGATCTCCTGTAAACCAAAGCCAAGTCCGACTGTCATCGCAGCAGCCAGCCATTGCACACTGGACCATTTGATCCCGACTAAATGACAGGCCAGAATAAACCCTGCCAAACTTACGATGTAGCGACTTACCATGATGATGACATGCCGCATCGCAGTATCGATAGGCAATCGCCCCAGGATAGATATTTCCAATAAGCCCGGGAGTGTTTTTGTCGCAACATATGTACCGAGAATGGCAATGATGCTCAAAAATAAATCGGCCAAAGTAATGGGGACAATCTGCGGGACCTGCTCAGTAATGGTTTTGCCATCCGCAGTCTGCATCTGCTGATTTGACATTTCAGTAATATTCCAGAGCTCAACGCGATCGAATATCTGCAATGCGGGTAAGACATCAGACCAGACAAACCAGTTACAACAGAGAAACGTCAGAAACGCTGCCCCTCTCACCAGTTGACTCAATTGTTTGCCAACATTCTCCAGTTCATGTGCTGAATCATCAACGGCTACATTATCAGGCATATCTGATTTTAATTTTGACTTTTTAATTCTGAGTCTGAGAAGTTTCTGCTGTCGCATTCGATTCCAGACAACCAGCAAGAGTCTCGTCAAGAGTTCCTGAATCAACAACAGTGCCAGCAGGAAACAGACAACCAGCCACATTCGCTGCAAGAGCTGGTTCGCGGTGTAAACGTATCCCATATAAAGCAGTGAAGCTAATGTGATAGTGAAGCCAACCCCAAATAGATAAGTTACAAACCGAAAGCGATGTCCCCATAAATTGCCTGAGCTTGCAAATGCCTGAGGAATAGCTCCCTTGCCTGGTCTCAACGAAATGTGCAGGTAAAACCCAAGAATTCCCAGGCCGGCTAAAAAGGAAAGACGTCCCAATGAATTCTGCCACTCTCCACTATGATGACGGGTCAGCATACTGACGATGAATAATGTCGGGAGTGCTAAGAAGCTGAAGCGATTTAAGTTTCGGGATAATGGAGCCAGACTGGCTTGAGGCCAACCAAAATGTTTGTCTGCCAGACCACCTTCGCGACAAATCATTCGAAATAATTCGATCACAAAATAAAATATGGCAACCGATGTGAATGCATCCGCCAGACCAAGCACCAGGTCCGTTGCGTTTTGATTGAGTGACATCCACCAGCCTACGCACCAGAACATCAACGGCCCCACGGCGGCCAGGCAGACCGTAATGATAAATGCCCGGAACGTAGGGATAAACGAGAGATGGTTTTCATCCTGAACGCGCTGCCCTGACTCTTCCAGCCATCCTTGCAGACGTTTCCGACTTACAATTAACAGGATGCAGGTCAGTATCAGAAATAAACTGGCAACAGGATAATCTTGCGCATTGCGAGTCGTGCTTTTATAGACGTCATACCAGCTTTGAGGCTTTAAAAAAGATGCTAATGCATCATAGCTCTTGGTAAACTCTGCTTTTCCAAGTTGATTTGCACTGGGAATCCATAAGATCTGTTCGTCAATATAACTTCGATACGAAGTTGTTTCTTCAATCAACTCGCGCGACACTAATTCGAGATTACTGAGATTGTCGTGGTAGGTATGATAGTCCAGAATCAGGCTGTCCAGATATTGACGGCGATCTTTAATCAGTTCCCTTACAATTTTTTCAAGTTGCTGAGGGTGTACCTGGTCTGAGTCAACATCAAGGTCAACCAGTGTCTGCTCAATGGTCTTTTCATAATCACCTAATTGTGATCGATCATTTTCTAATTCAAGAAGTGCGACTTGTGCAGCTTGCATTTCCTGTTCACTGAAAACAATTCTCTGTTTATGAATTTCAATGGCGGGTAAATGGTCTCGACGGTTTCTGAGCAGCAAACCAATGGTTGGGGTCATCCCATACACTTCGATCTTCTGTTTGACTGACTTGAAGTCCTCTTTTAGTTTCGTCAACTTTTCCTGAACGCTCAAAAGATAGCCTGCAGGACCTGAGACGAGTTCAATACTCTTAGTCAGTTTCGTTCGGCTTTCAGCCAGCAGAACATTTTTCTCTGCATATTCCCGAACTGCCGGATGGGCATTGCTGGCTGCTGTTCTCGCTTCTGCTGCCTGTCTTTTTGATTCAGAAGAACGGAAGTCGTTCACAATAACCTGATGCTTCTCAACCAGTTTTTCTGCTTGAGAAACCTCGCGTTTGGCGAGATCACGTTTTACAGGAAACAACTCGACTAAGGCATCTGATCGATTGATCTCGGCATCAATCATCAAAAGCTGTTGCTTTAACGCCGCCTGGCGGGCCTTATTCTCAATGCCAATCACATACGCTTGCTGTTCAGAAGATGACTCGCTGCTGGCAGGAGTTAATTCGGTTTTTATTTTCTCCAGCTGACTTTTAGTGCCTTCTTTTAATTTAGCCAGTTCTGTTTTGCGATTCGTTCGGTCCTTCGAGTTCAAATCTTTTTCTGCCTGAACCAGTTTGGCCTGAGCCGCTTTTAAAGCGTCTTTGGCTTGTCCTAACTGCTGTTCAAGTTGAGCGAGTGTGGCATCTGCCTTAAGCTCAATTTTGGTGACTTCAACCTCTGTCTCAAGCTTTTCTTTTAACTGCTTGAGCAATTCCGGAGCCTGCTTGATCTCGGCTTCAAACTGAACTGTCTTAGCCTGATACTCTTTGGCATTTTCAAGCCATTTGATTGCCTGATTTAAGTAGGCGAGATATTCAGTCTTTTTCTGGCTGTCTACAGATTCCGAACTTTCAAGATTTTTGATGATCTCGTTGATCTTGTTTACAGTCAACTCATCCTGCAGGATGGATTTCTGCTGTGCCGGAACTTCTTCTGTCACTTTCTCGCCCTGCTGGGATCCATCAGCCTTGTTATCTTTGGCTGACTGGGTGTGACTCATTTGCAGGATTGATTTGGGAGCATGATCGGTTGTATTAAAATGCGCCTTGGGAACATCGCTCTTCAGAGTCGGAGGGCCTCCGAATGGAGCTTGTGTTTTTGCACTTGAACGCGCGGGTTTGATTCGATTATCCCACTTGTTCCTGATCGGTGATGAGATACCTTGATTGGTCCGAGGACTGCTAAAAATATCATCAACCTCAACCAGAGGTTTTTCTTTCCTGGCCTGCTGTGCCGTACCGGATGAATGCTGAGCATTTCCCTTCGTTTGCCGAGTCAGCGGTTCCCACGTTTGAGCATGTGATTCGTTGCAAAGACAAAAGAATACAGCAGTCAGCAATACAAGACTAAGTTGTCTCATTAGTAAACCTGTTGAATTAGACCATTTGACCGCCCTGGAAAGGGAGCTTGAGGCGGTCGAGATATAATGTTTGATGGATAGATCTTCCACCACAATGTTTGGCTGGAAAGAGCGAAAACGGATAGTGGGGTGAGATTTAAAGAAGACAGAGAGATGGTTAATAGAGTAGGAGAGGAGAGGGCTGCAGGATAAAGAATATGACCATCTCGGTAAAGGTTATTTTCCATGGGGCACCTCTCAACTCACTATCTGGAAAGCTCGAGTCAACAATACTGCTGCTGTGCCATCCAATCCAGCAACGAATGACATCGCCTGCCCGGAATCCTGCACTGGTGGCTACTGCCGTGATCGTAAGGGCCTGGTCAACGTGAGTTATCAATGCCAGGTCATCTGACTGAAGTCGGCCAGGGGCGAATGGATCTGCAAAAAGAGATTGTAAGAAGGTGCACCATAGATGCCTCGGCATAGTGCCAAAACCAACCTGGGATTTGTGAATCAAGGTAACTCAGGAAAGAGACCATCAGCAGATCACTGTACGAGGGTAGACAGAACTTGCACGATCTTGTCAGAAATATAAGACAAACAGCACTGTGAACCTGTCTGTGAAAAGTTCGAAAGCTGTGGGTTACAGACAAGTCAATGTAGAAGTTCGAATCTTATAAAGCTCCAGGTATCACACGCCGCCCAGCATCAGTTGATGTTGAAGTCTTTACGAAAAGGGTTTGATACGTCACGATATTCATTAACGGTTTTAAGATATGATGAGTCAGGAAAATGCTATGGGACCATCTGGGTTGAAAAGCAGAAAAATAATGATGGAACGTCAGGTGAAATAGAGGGAACACTAACTCATCTTAGTCCTCCTTCGTAGTCTTGAGTTTTGTCGGTGAATGTAAGTATTTACTTATTCAAACGCTAACTGTCTCCCTTGAATAAGGGGTCAAGCAGACTTCTGCACCAGTACAAAATATGGATGCGATTCAAAACACAATTGTACAATTATCTTCACCTCTCAGCCTGACGCTGATTGTAGTAGGAACATCGCTTGGTATTTTCGTGGGGGCGATTCCCGGGTTAACCGGTGCCATGTTGATCGCACTCACGTTGCCTTTGACGTTTACGCTCGATCCTCAACTGGCCATGACTTTGTTAGTGAGTATGTATGTGGGATCCATCAGTGGTGGATTGATTACCGGCACACTCCTGCGAATGCCCGGCACACCTGCCTCTGTGATGACCACCCTGGATGGTTACCCCATGACGCAACAGGGGCAGCCCGGCCGTGCGCTGGGACTGGGGATTTATGCCTCCCTGGTGGGTGGTTTGATTTCCTGTCTGTTTTTAATCTCCTTGTCTGCACCGATTGCCCGCTGGTCAACACAGCTGGGGCCCTTCGAATATTTCTCGCTGGTAATGATGGCTCTGGTGTTGATCGCGACTATTGATGGCGCATCGCTGACGCGCTCACTCTTTTCGGGAACATTGGGAATATTGGCAGCCATGCCGGGGATTTCCGCAGCCACAGGCGAAGTACGACTCACTTTCGGGTTCACTCCGCTCAATGCTGGTTTCAAGTTGTTGCCCGTTTTAATTGGATTGTTTGCGATCAATCAGGTGCTCCGAGACATTGCGAATATTGATCAAAACGTTCCGCGCGTCTCAGTAACACACAGGGGGCTGTGGCTGACATTCGCAGATTGGAAAAATCAATGGGCGAATCTATTGCGGTCTTCTCTGATAGGGACCTTTATTGGCATTCTTCCCGGCATTGGTGCCAACATCGGCTCGATCGCCGCTTATTCCGCCGCCAGAAACAGTTCTAAGACTCCGGAACAATTCGGTTCCGGTTCTGCTGAGGGAATTATTGCTTCCGAAGCCGCCAATAATGCGACTGTCGGTGGCGCTTTGATTCCACTCGTGGCGATGGGCATCCCCGGCAGTGTGATCGATGCTATTTTGCTCGGCGCATTAGTACTACATGGATTGCAACCGGGGCCGCGGTTATTCAGCGATCATCCCGAACTCGTGCATACCATCATGGGAACCTATTTTCTGGCGAACGTGGTCATGTTTGCGGTGATGATTGCCTCCGTCGGTTTCCTGGCAAAACTGGTGCGGTTCCCACGCCCTTATTTATTGCCCATTATTCTTACCTTTTGTATTGCCGGAGCATTTGCACTGTCGAACCGCATGTTCGATGTCTGGGTGATGCTCGGTTTCGGGCTGCTGGGACTGGTATTAGAGCGAAACCGAATTCCGTTGGCCCCCTTTGTCATTGGTTTCGTCTTAGGCCCGATTGCGGAAGAAAATCTGTCCGCCGGGCTGATGTCATCACAGGGGAACTGGTTACCGATCGTCACCCGCCCCATTTCTTTACTCTTTGTGGTGATCTCTGCCTTATTGCTGTTTGTACCGCTCGTGCGTCAGTTCCGCAAAAAACGGGTGAGCAAACAGGAAACCTTAAAAGAGAATACCGTTGAAGAGGCGAGCAGCATTCCTGCGTCAGAAACAGGGAATGAGAATGGGGAGTATGCTTCTTACTCAGTCTGGAGTCGATTTGGTTTACCTGTCTGGCATACGACTGCGGTACTGGCGATTATCGGCATGATCGTTTTTCTGTATTCCGGCTTCTTTACGAATCAACAGGGGCTGACACAATTTCCGCAACGTCCCATTCAGGCTGTCGTGCCGTTTTCTGCAGGAGGCGGAACGGACTTGTTCGCCAGAATCATGCAAAAGGCAATCACCGAGGACCAGCTGCTGAAAGAACCATTCGTCATCATCAATCAGCCGGGGGGCAGTGGAACGATAGGGAGCCGCTATGTCAAACAGGCGCGGGCCGATGGGTATAAAATCCTCTGTAATCATGAAGGGATTATTACCTCGAAATACTCCGGAAAAGTGAACTTTGGACCGGAGGCTTTCGAGCCGATTGCGCAGACGGGAGAGATCAATCTGGTGGTTGCCGTGCAGGAAAATGCCCCATACAAAGATCTGGCTGAGCTGTTGCAGTATGCAGAGAAACATCCGGGTGAAGTTCAATTCGGAACCAATTTCGGGGCCCTTGCCCATTTCGCTGCCAAAAAAATAGAGCAGGCATCGGGGGACGAATATTTTAATTACGTGCAATCGGGAGATGGGCAAAAGCGATACACCATGCTCATTGGAGACCATATCGATGCCACCATATTTTCGCTGGCAGAATTTCTGTCCTATCAGGGAGACGGGCAGATTCGCGCCTTGGCAGTCTTGTCTGACAAGAGGCAATCCGCTCTGCCGGACGTTGCGACGGCGCGCGAACAACAGATCGATGCCGTAGTGGGTAACTCGTTTTACTGGTGGGCACCTGAAGGGACTCCACAGGAGCGGATTGATCTGCTGGCAGATGTACTGGAACAGACGATGCAATCTGATTCGGTGCAGAACAGTTTGCAGGCGTTGTCGATTGACCCCGTGTTTTATCGGGGCGAGAAACTAGATGAGCATATCAGCCAGAGTGAGAAAAAATTCAGCGAACTGGTTTCCGGCTCAACAGTTCAACTGCCTGATTTTCCTTTCTACATCATTATCGCAACACTCTTATTACTGAGTATGATCGTTACACAAAGAATCTTTCTCAGCCCAACACCGTCAGTAAATAGTCCCTCAAACAGCAAGCCGCGCATCTGGCTGGCCGTTTGTTGTTTTGTACTGCTTTGCTGTTATGTACTGGTGTTAGAGCAGGGCTGGCTCAATTACTGGTTAGCGACGGCATTGATGATTGCAGTCACGGGAGGAACTATGGCAAAATGGAAACCGAGCTATTTGCCAGTTCTCATCGAACTCGCTTTGTTGACTGGTCTGGGGACAGAAATTGTATTCTCATCAGTCTTTTCTGTTGTACTACCGTAACTGGTCCATCCCAGCACTGCAAAACAGACCTCACGCAGAAGTACCATAGTATTTTCAACCACGAAGTCTCTTAATACGAAGGCTGTTTCATGACTCGCCCTAATATTTTATGGTATTGCACCGACCAGCAACGGTTTGACACGATTGGTGCACTGGGGAACGCGTATGTGAAAACGCCCGTGGTTGATTCACTCGTGGCAGAGGGGGTCGCCTTTACCCACGCATATTGTCAAAGTCCCATCTGTACGCCCAGCCGGGCCAGTTTTATGAGCGGCTTGTATCCCTCGCGCTTACACAATACCAGAAATGGCAACGATACCTTTCCTGACTGGCCACCATTGATCAGCAAGCTCATCGCCGAGAGTGGTTACCTGTGCGGGTTGATTGGAAAATTTCATTTAGTGAGTGCCGGCCTTCGCGCCGAGCCTCGGCTGGATGACGGGTTCACAGTCTGGCAGCACAGCCATGCACCGCGCGATGACTGGCCTGCAGGCACACACGATTATGCCGACTGGGTGCGCGCTCAGGGTAAAAGCCTGGATGACATGCGGAACAGCAAAGAGAATGTGGACCCCGAATATCATCAGACAAAGTGGGCCTCTGATCGGGCGATCGAATTTATCGAACAGGATCATCAACAACCCTGGTTGCTGAATATCAATGTCTATGACCCACACCCTCCGTTTACGCCTCCTGAAAAATATGCAAAGCTGTTCGACCCGACCGCGATGCCCGGCCCCCATTTTGAGCAGTCTGACAAGGCGACCCAGGAACTCCTTTCCCGCGTTGATTTTCAGCCAGTCACGATGTCTACGGAAATCAGTGAGCTGAAAAAAGTTCAGGCACTGTATTACGCCATGATCGCTCAGATTGACGATCAGTTTGCGCGGATCCTGAGCGTATTGGAATCAACAGGACAGCGAGACAATACGGTCATCATCTTTACTTCAGACCATGGTGAGACGTTGGGAGATCACGGGCTGGTTCAGAAGGGATGTCGTTTTTATGAAGGCTTGATCCGGGTCCCATTGATTTTCTCCTGGCCGGGACATTTCGTAGCCAACCAGCGTGCCACCGGGCTTGTGGAATTACTCGATCTTTCTGCCACCTTACTCGATCTAACCGGGGTTCCCATCCCAGACTATCATCAGGGGCAGAGCCTGCTCCCGGTACTCACGGGCGAACAGACGGGGGCACACATTCGCGAGAGTGTTCGCTGTGAATATTTTGACGCACTCGATCCGTTTTTCACGGGCGGGGAGGGCAGTTTTGCAACCATGTATCGTGACGACCGCTATAAATTATCTCTGTATCACGATAAGGCTTTAGGTGAGCTTTACGATTTACAAACCGACCCCTGGGAACACCACAACCTCTGGGACGACCCGGCACATCAGGCTGTCAAACATGAGTTAATATTAGCGAGCTTTAACAGCCATGTCGTCTTAACAACCGATGTGGGCTCCAGGCGGATCGCCCCGATGTGATATAACCCGGTCCCAACTTCGAACAAAAACACCTCCCGATTTCCAGCGAACTTCTGTCTCCAAAACTGAACAGACTCCCCTTGATTTGCACTTCCCGAATCATAAAGTGGTGCAATTGTGCTTCGCGCGCGAGGCGGACGATGCGTGCACCGAAACCTGACTCACAAGTGACTCAGAATCACCTGAATCGCCGTCGATTTTTCCAGTTTTTCACCGGAACATTCATCACCGGTTCCCTCTGTCTCGTAACTTTTCAAATCATTTCGGAGCACTTTCAGCGCACTTCGCAGCACACTCACCCGAAAGTCACTGCACATTCAGAGCTTCTCGCGTTGCTCGCAATCTCCAAATTCCGCTTGACCCCCTCACGCCGATTCACAAAATTGAGTCATCATGGGAGGAACTGACTGGAAGCCAGTATCGAAAGCACACAGGAGATCGTCGTAACAGTCTATCTGTCTGCAGACAGACCAGACCGATTCTAAGCAACCGCACCGCCGCGCCAATATGAACATCGCGCAGTCGTTCGCGCAGGACTGTTCCCCGATGCAGCCTCAATTTCTGGCAGTGGCGTCTATATTTGAAAGGAAGGATAAGACGAAATGACTACGCCAGCGCACCGTGCGAGAGTAACAATCGTTTTTCGGCGGTGATGCAACGTTTGCGGGCTTCTTCTTCCTCGCTCTCGCAGTCGGCATTATTTTTTCGGATCTGGATGAATTCATCCTCCACTTCCAGAAATGCAGTGACGATCTCCGGATCGAAATGACTGCCGGATTCGTTCTGAATGATTTCTGCGGCCATTTCATGAGAATAAGACTCTTTGTAGACCCGCTTGGAAGTCAGCGCGTCATACACATCAGCCACGGCGACAATCCGGCTTTCCAGTGGAATCGCTTCCCCGGCCAGCCCATATGGATAACCATCACCGTCAAACCGCTCGTGATGATGCAGGGCAATGTCATGAGCCATCTGCAGAAAACGGGCATTCGGAAACTGCTTCACCGCAGCCGCTAAGGTTTCCGCACCCTTCAGCGTATGTGTCTTCATCAGTTCGTATTCACTGTCCGTCAAGCGTCCCGGTTTCAACAGCACACTGTCGGGGATCGCAACTTTACCGATGTCATGCAGCGGGCTGGTCTCATAGACCAGATTGATGAAGTTGTCATCCACCAGGTTCTGATACCGGGGCTGTTTCTGCAACTGCAGGGCCAGTACCCGACAGTAGGAACGAACCCGCTCCAGGTGCGCACCCGTTTCCGGATCACGCGACTCGGCCAGCTTGGCCAGGGCGAAGATCGTCATTTCACGACTTTCCAGGCCAATAATCCGCTGCCCCACATTTGCCCGCATCAGGAGCTCTCCTGGATGAAACGGCTTCGTCACGTAGTCATCAGCGCCTGCGTGTAACCCGCTGATGATATCTTCCGACTGGTTGTTGGAAGTCAGCATGATCACGTAAATGTAACGGTTGAGGTTGCTGTTTCGGACGGCCTTACAGAACTCGATCCCGTTCATGACCGGCATTTCCCAGTCACAGATCACCAGTTGGGCATGGTTCTGACTGAGCAACTCCAGCCCTTCCTGGCCGTTACCGGCTGTAAGCACCTCGTAGCCACCTTCCAGCAGCGTGTTTTGAATGGCCAGGCGGGCCAGGGAGTCGTCGTCGATTACTAATGCTTGCTTCATTTCGCGTTCTCGTTGATCGTTTGAAATTCTTCTCGTAATTTAGGCAGGCTGTCCAGGCACTCCTGCATTTCTGCAACCACCTGCTTGATCAGCTCGTTAATATCATCTGTGTATGACTCATTCTGACTGGCCTTCTCGACCTGGAGCGAAAGGTCATATAACGGAGAGGCGCACAGAATCCCGGCTGTCCCCTTTAACGCATGCGCCGACTGCGCGATTCCTGTCAGGTTCTGCTGATCGGCATTCTCTTGAATCTCAGTGATGCGGTCGGGGCCGACGGCCTCAAGTTCATTCAGTAATGAGTTGGCAAAATCCAGGTTTTTAAAACAGCGTTCCCAGAGCTGCCGACTGTCTATCGGTGACTCGGCACGGCTCTGCTCGCTCTGATCACAATCCGCGTGGGACGAATCAGCAGTGTCTGTCTTCTGTTCCAGCAGTCGTGCGAACACGTCTCGAATCTGATTCACCTGAACCGGCTTGCTGAGATAATCATCCATCCCAGCCTGCAGACAGACTTCGCGATCCCCCTTCACCGCATTCGCGGTCAACGCCACAATGGGGATGTGACCACTCAAAATACCGTCTGCCTCCAGTTGACGGATTTGCCGTGAAGCTTCAAAACCATCCATCTCTGGCATCTGACAATCCATCAGAATCAGGTTAAACTGACTTCGTTTGACCGCTTCAATGGTTTCGAGACCATTCAGAGCCGTTTCACAGGTGCAACCCAGCGCTTTGAGTAACTCTTCCATATACATCTGGTTGATGCTCTGATCTTCTGCAATCAGTACATGGGCCGCCGGGAGTACCGGTTGGTCCTTTCTTGGAGATTCCTCGGCAGTCTCCGCGGTTTTCAGGCCACCGTGCGTTCGGCCGTTCAATACACCGTCGATCACGCTCAACAACTGATGTCGATGCAGTGGTTTGCAGATCGTCGCGTTAACCTCACGCTTCTGCTCTGAATCCAGCTGGTCCTCCAGAGAATTGAGCAGCAGCACTGTGTGAGGCATGCCCTCCCGGGAACTGTTCCATAACTTCAGCTCATCAGGCCCGGCCAGCTCAGAGTTCACCAGCAGCAGATCATAGGCAACATTGTTCTGGGTACCGGCTTCGATCGCCTCTTGCACTTCAGCGAACGTACTCACTGCCACTGCATCCAGCTTTAACTCCAACGCGTACTCACACAGAATCTGTCTCCAGGTCTGATTCTCTTCCGCAATCAGAGCCCGTTTACCCTCCAGACTGGAAGTCTGAGGTGCTGTCTCTGTCGTATCTGAAATAACCTGGAAGGGAATCTCAAACCAGAACGTCGAGCCGGTACCCGGTTCGCTTTCGATTCCAATGGTTCCACCCATCAGTTCCACAATTTCTTTCGAGATCGCCAGTCCCAGACCGGTGCCCCCATAGTTTCGCGTCGTCGAGGTATCGGCCTGCGAAAACGACTGAAACAGGCGGCCGATTTTTTCTTCCGAAATACCGATTCCGGTATCGGAAATCGAGAATCGCGTCCTGAGCTGATCCTGAGTTGTGCTTACCGATTCAACACGTACCACAACTTCACCCGCTTCGGTAAACTTGACCGCATTTCCAATCAGGTTTACCAGAACCTGACGCAGGCGATTACTGTCGCCGTTTAGCATGCGTCGTGAAGAGGGCTCGACATAATAGGGTAATTCGAGTCCTTTTTCCGCAGCTCGCCAGGCCATGGTCGATACGGTATCGATCATCAGCTTTTCGAGGTCAAAGGCCTGCTGGTCCAGTTCCAGCTTCCCGGCTTCAATCTTGGAGAAGTCGAGAATATCGTTGATCAGGTACAGCAGTGATTCCCCACTGGTCCGACAGGCGTCCACAAACTGGTGTTGTCGTTGATCGAGTTTCGTCAGGCCCAGCAGCTCTGTCATGCCAATGATGCCATTCAAAGGCGTACGCAGTTCATGGCTCATGTTCGCCAGAAATTCACTCTTCGCCCGACTCGCCTCTTCTGCTGTCTGCTTGGCAATTTTGAGACTTTCTTCGGTCGCCTTTTGTGAAGTGACATCCAGCACGAAACAGAGACAGAGGTCGTCCGCTTCGTCCAGCATGGTCACGCCAATTACCACCGGAATGCGTGTTCCGTCCTTGCGGAGATACTCTTTCTCAAATGGTTTGGCGTGTCCCGTCTGGCTCAATTCTTCAATCGCGGCCAGGTCCATTGGTGCCCACTCGGGGGGTGTCAACTCTTGCCAGTTGAGCTGGTTATCGATGGCATCTTCATAGCTGTAGCCCAGGATTCTCAGCAGTTCATCGTTGATCTGCTCGATTCTGCCATCCAGTCGGCAGGTCATGATTCCCAGAATATCAGCAGTCAATAACCGTTCGAACTGGCCGGTGGCCTTACGTAAGGCCAGCTCTGACTGCTTACGTGGGGTGATATCAACCTGCGTCGCGATGAAGTTGATCAAGGTTCCCGACTCATCGAATACGGGATCGATTTTGACTTCCACCCAGTATTCCCGCTGCTGCCGATCGTAATTGATAATTTCAACCGCGACACTTTTCTGCTGTTGTAGATGGTTACGAATCACAGCCGCCGTCGCCGGGTCTGTATGCGGTCCCTGTAAGATCTCGCCCGGCTTTTTGCCTTCGATTTCAGCCAGTTCATAACCAGTCAACTCGCTAAATGCGCTGTTCACCCATTCAATCCGCCCCTGGGCGTCGGAAATAATCACCGAGTGCTGTGTCTTGCTGGCGACCAGTGACAGTTTTTCAACCTGATCGTGATATTGTTTCAGTTCCTCAGCCGCGTCTTTGCGTTCCTGAATGTTTTCGACAACAGAGATAAAGTGCTTGGGTTCTCCCGTAGGATGCCTTACCAGGCAGACCGTCAGATTAATCCAGACCACGGAACCGTCTTTGCGGATATACCGCTTTTCCATTGAGTAGGAGTCGATTTTACCTGCTAACAGCTGTTCGACATGATACAGGTCGGCTGCCAGATCGTCCGGGTGCGTAATATCCTGGAACGTCAGCTTCAACAGTTCATCACTGTCGTAACCGACAATCTCACACAGCCCGTGATTGACTCGCAACCAACTGCCATCCGGGGCGACCAGCGCAATCCCGATGGCAATCTGCTCGAATGTACTGCGGAAATTCTGTTCGCTTTCCAGGAGCGCATTCTCCTGAAGTTTACTCTCCGTGAAATCGTGGCAGACTCCGATGAATTGCTCGGGCGCACCATCGTCTCCGTATGTCACTCTACCTTCCGCGTGAATGTAGTGCATGCTGCCATCAGCATGGATGATCCGAAACCTGGAATTGAACGGACACCCGGAAGTGATACAGTCTTCAATCTGATCATCGATTCCCCTGCGGTCATCAGGATGCAACAGGTTCAGGAAATCCTGGAAGCGAAACTCCTTTTCTCCCCCATAGACCTCGAAGATATCCTGCGTGCGTTGATCACCATAAAAGGTATTCTGCTTCAGGTCCCATTCCCAGATGCCAATCTGTCCCGAATCCAAAGCAAATTCCAGACGGTCTTTATTCTTCTGCAGTTCTTTGGCCAGCAGCGCAGCGGAGGGCAGGTTCAATGCTGCCGGGATCAGACTGATCAACGCCACCACGGTAATCCAGGAGACGATCGCCGTACACGCTTTGATCAGACCGGAAAAGCGATAGACGGGCCACCAGAAGATACCGGCTTCAATCAGGTGTCCCAGGCCGCAAAACAGAATGAATGCGGCAAACAACCAGATAACTTTGGGAAAAGGCAGGTCCTTCCGCTGTAACATGTAGTACAGCAGGATCACGGGAATCGCGAAATAGGCCCCGAAAATGCCGATATCTGAGATGATGTGTAACCAGCCGTTATCCGATGACCACGTTCCGCAATACCAGCGCTGTGGGAAATCACTGGTGTCGAACAGCTTTGAGAAAAAGACGAAGGGCCCCTCCGCCTGGAACGCGTTCTCATCCAGGGAAGTTGCACAATGTCCGGGAGCGCACGATGGGCAGGCTTCTTCGGCCGCAAGCGGCGCGCACATCACAAGTGTGATCAAAATAGCTATGTAAAAATATCTGGCGGACATCATTCTTTAAACGGATCGCAGGCTGCGTTGATTCAAGGCGAACTTGAAAACGCCCCTTCCTGATTCTTCTTGGGTTTGGTATCACGCTCAGCACAATAGTGGGCTGAAGGATGGTTTCAGACAGTCTCTGCGAGCGGCAGCGAGACTGGTTGACTGTTCTGAGCGAACAAAGAAGACAGGATCACCATAAGTGAATCAATACGCATTCGTTAAAACCGGACGATTCATCACCGCCGGAATAACGAGCGTCAGCAGTTTTCTTCCTCGCTCGCTTAACAATAGAACGCAGTCAAATCGAAGCGGAAGAAAATGTTGTTTTTAAGCAACACCAGGATTTGTCGAAGTTGGGTTAAGCAGATTCGTTCGAGTAATCCAGATATAACGAATTGTTCCCCTGAACTTGTGCACTGGAAATCTATTTCAATTCAGCTCTCCATCTCTGTAAGAGCTGAACAAGACGCCCCCGACGTTATGTCCCAGCCGCTGATAAAGCGGTAGTCGGGGCGAATTACCCAACGGTCATCCCGCCATCGACCGTCAGTGCATGGCCGACAACGTAGCTCGCCTGAGAACTGCACAGCCATAATACCGCAGCAGCGATTTCCTCAGGAGTTCCTGCACGTCCCAGGGGCACACTCTCAGCAAAGGCTGCGTACGCTTCTTCGTCACCGTTAACCACATCTCGCGCGATCTGGGTATCGATCAGACCGGGGTTCACCGCGTTAACCCGGATTCCCTGTCGGGCGTATTCCAGTGCTGCCGTTCGCGTCAGTCCGACTACACCGTGCTTCGAGGCAATGTACGAAGCGATACCCGGATTCCCCGTCAAAGCGCCGACAGATGCGTTGTTGACAATCGCGCCACTCCCCTGCTGTTTCATCTGCTGCAGCTCGAACTTCATGCAACTCCACACGCCGCGCAGGTTGATCCCGATGACCCGCTCCCACTCGTCGCGCGGGGTATCAGCAATCTCAGCCTTGTGTGCCATCACGCCGGCATTATTGAACGCGGCATCGAGTCGCCCGAATTCGGTAACCGTGCGCGCGATCATCGCCTCAATCTGAGTGTCGTCACTCACGTCGCAACCGATTCCCATGGCTCGTCCGCCGGCGGAGTTGAGTTGCTCTGCTTCCGCTTTGACAATCTCTTCCCGGTAATCTGCCAGTACCACCGTGGCCCCTGCTTCCGCAAAGGCCCGCGCGGTTGCCAGTCCCATGCCGGACGCAGCACCAGTGACCAGTGCCACCTGGTTCTCAAAAGAAATCTTCATCGGTGTCCCTTTCTTGATTCTCAGTATAAACATATCAACAGCGACTATAGCCGGCACTGCATCAGCGCGCTGCCGCATCACCTGGCGTGATCTTCACTGTCGCCGAACGGGGCCCCGCGCCGATCATCGGGGCGAGATAAGGACTGTCTCCATATTTCGCCCGGTAGGAATCATCAATCAGATCATTGATGACGCCACTGACCGGCTCCAGCGTGACCTCTTTCGTCAAACCGGCCGCCGTGATTTTCCCCACCTTTTCCCGCAAGGCAGACTGGTACCACCGTGAGTTCTGACCGTGATAAGCACGCACATAAAGATTGTGCTCCACCACGACAGACCAGATCCAGGTCAGCGTACCATAAGACGCTCCATCCTCATGCAGCACGGCGATATGCAGATCATCGGTTCGGGCAATCGCCGCTAATTCTTCAGGTGACCATGCACCGCTCATTCTCTCCTCCTCGTCCCGAGGGATGTTTATAAATCATTCATGTCGTAGCCCGGCTGTTTATAGAGCTGCTCCCGCTTCGCGATGATGTCCGGCTGATAAACCTTCTCCCGCCACTCGCTGGATTTCACTTCTTCAAAAGCAACCGAAACTGATTCCGCACCATAATGCAATACATCCATGACATCTTTGGTAATCCGCTCCGCCAGTTCCTGCTTCTGTTGCTCTGACTTGCCCGGCCAGAGCTTGACGATTACGTGGGGCATCGTGTGTCCTTTCTGACAAAATTGAACTCTGAACGCCTCGGCTGCCGATCAACGCGACTGCTCAGCCTAAACAGGCTGGGCAGTCGGCCGGAACAGGATCTCATTCACATCCACGTTAGCCGGCTCGTTGATCGCAAACGCCACCATCCGGGCAAACGTGTCTGCCGGTACGGCGATCTGATCCACAAAGCCTTTCGTTTCCGACTGGATTTTCTCATCGCTGATGTGTTCCAGCAGCTCGGTAGCAACCGCACCCGGTGAGATGACCGTCGTACGAATGTTGTAAGGCTTCACTTCCTGGCGCAGTCCTTCCGACAGAGCCCGGACGGCGAATTTTGTGGCACAGTAGACTGTCGCATCGGGTCCGAGTTTATGGCCATACACAGACGAAACATTGATAAAGTGTCCGCTTTTCTGCGCCTGCATATGCGGCAGGGCAGCTGCGATCCCATTCAAAACCCCTTTGAGGTTCACATCGATCATCTGGTCCCACTCGTCAGTTTTCAGTTGATCCAGCGGAGCGAGGGGCATCAGCCCCGCATTATTCAGCATGACATCCACCCGACCATAAGTCGCGACGGCTTTGTCGACGAGTTCCTTGACCTGCCCCCGATTGGTGACATCGGTAGAGACCGCCAGTGCCTGACCTCCCTTACCATTGATTTCCTCTGCCAGGGCGTTGATCCGTTCCTTCCGCCGGGCGGCCAGTACAACAGTCGCCCCTTCAGAAGAGAGCAGCCGCGCGGTCGCTTCTCCCAGTCCACTGCTTGCACCCGTGATGACCACAACTTTGCCTGCGATATTCTGATTATTCATAATAAGTATCCTTTTGCTGCTCTGTTGAATTATTTGAAACCGAAATCTGGTTTCGTTTACGCTCCGTATTGTTCGTCAGTGACGTGTTCCAACCACTCGACGACCTTGCCATCGAGTGCTTCCTGAATGGCGATGTGCGTCATCGCTTTGGTCGGCGCTGCTCCATGCCAGTGTTTGACACCCGGCGGAAACCAGACCACATCGCCGGGACGAATCTCCTCAATCGGTCCCCCTTCGACCTGGACACGCCCCACTCCCGATGTCACGATCAGAGTCTGCCCCAACGGGTGGGTGTGCCAGGCAGTCCGGGCCCCCGGTTCAAAGGTGACGCTCGCACCGGCGGCCCGCGCCGGTTCAGGACAATTAAACAGCGGATCGATCCGCGTGTTGCCGGTAAACCAGTCCGCTGGTCCCGCCATCGATGCCTGAGAGCCGTTTCGTGTGATTTCCATGGGAGTCTCCTTTATTTGCTGAATGTGTTCTACTGCTTGAGTATGCTCTGTGACTGACAACGCAAAGACGGCCGCACCAGCGATCTGTACAAACTGGCGACGCCCCATGATCGCTGAGGACTGCGTTACACCGTCAGCAATGTGTTTCGTCTGAATATTCGAATCATCGCCCATCATCTGTTGCCCCCTTTCAGTCAGCTGGTATTGTTCGTTTCATCTTTCATCATAGGTCGCCTGCTGCAAAGCCGGTAGCACGATCCTCGCCGTTCATTGCCTGATCCTCCGCGGCCCTGGAAGAATATGCTATCAGGGGTTCTGACACGGGATTCCGGTGCCCGACATGCTTACTGCAGTCAGAATCGCATGAAATTCCGTTTGAACGTCGCAGGTATTCTAGGAGCCCCTCTGCTCGACCCGGTAGCACAATTCTCGACGGTGATTGCCTGATTCTATTCGGCATGCCAATTTATAAGTAGCCGCCCCCGCCTCGGCCCGGTATAATAGAGTCATCCAACTCGGATTAATATTTTAAACGACAAAGGGGATATCCCGAAGAGAATTAGCATGCACAACACCGAATTGACAGCATTGGCGTCGACCGTCCAGCGGCAGGCGACTCCCGATAAAGTGGTCAACACCCCGATCCCGGAACTGAAGCTTTCCTGTTTCACAACACCGACGGAAATGACCTCGCTCGTCTACGAGCCCTGCCTGTGCCTGATTCTACAAGGTTCCAAGGAAGTCGTGCTGGCCGGTGAATCCTATCGCATGGACCCTGCGCAGTTCCTGCTTGTCTCGGTCGACCTGCCCGTGGATGCGCGTGTGGTGGAAGCTACGACGGTTCAGCCATACGTCGGCGTGCAGATTTCCCTCGACTCCCGAGTGGTCGGAGAACTGCTGGCCGACGGAACGACCGTTTCAGCACCAGGACCGTCTGAACGCGGACTCACCGTGACAGCGGTCGAGCCCCCGCTGCTCGATGCAGTCAGGCGGCTCGTTGACCTGCTTGATACTCCCAGTGATCTCCGCCCCCTGGCACCGCTGATTCTCCGCGAGATGACGCATCGTGTTTTAACCGGACCCCAGGGATTACGACTCCGCCAGATCGCGCTGGCAGGCGCTCCCGCTTACCGCATTGCCCGCGCCATCCGCTGGTTGAAAGATCACTTCGCTGATCCACTGCGGATTGAATCATTGGCAGACCAGGTCGGCATGAGCATCTCTGCCTTCCATCAGCACTTTAAAAATGTCACCGCCATGACGCCGCTCCAGTACCAGAAACGCATGCGTCTGCAGGAAGCCCGCAACCTGATGCTCAGCGAAAAACTGGAAGCAGCCGAGGCCGCATTCCGCGTCGGCTACGAAAGCCCTTCCCAGTTCAGCAGAGAATACCGCCGCCTCTTCGGCGCACCCCCGCGACAGGACATCGCCGCCTTGAGTGCGGAATCTTAACCTGATCACATTTGCGGGTTCCGTATCGTGAGAGTCGATCTGGACTTTAACAGGCCGGATGTTAGAATACGGTCAACGCTTTCAGACCTTCTATTGAAACGATGGGTATGTTTCGAAAAACCGTGTCCCTGATTCTGATTCCGTTTGTGATGCTGACTCAGTCTTTCGCATTCGGACACGAGCATGCAGGTAACCAGCCTGCAGGACACCACTTACGCGCCCACATTCATCTGAACTCTTCCGAGGCTGACACGGAACATGAGCACGTGCATTCCCACGGGAAACACAGCCATGCACATGGCGATCACGCGCATTCCGAGCAGGAGCAAGAACCCTCCAGTCAACTGAATTCTCCGTTCGACCACGACTCCTCAGCCATCTATCTGAACAGTGCCGACCTCACTTCCGGGGCAAGATCCAGTATCAACCTCGATGTGAACGACCTGCTCCTCTGGTCCCTGACCGGGGCGGATTCCGTCAGCGAAGTGGTACCAGCTTACGGGCCGGTCCTCCGTGAGCCTGACTGCGCGCCCTCCGATCCTGCTGCGCCGCTGTTCCTGCGCCATCACGCAATTCTGATCTAAGCATGCCACCCCGGCAGTACCAGATCGGATTCTGAATCTGGCCACTGCTGCCTCTCGCTTCAGGCGTTGACATTGCTCTTCCTGCCCTCGGTGACATTCCGTTTCACAGCAGGCAGTTCGCGATCTTCAAGGTCTGATTCTCCAGAGAAATACTCCCGCATTGATTCACTGTGGATCTCATTTGAAAGAGATCGCATCCATTGGCTGCACTGATCTGCGACCTGATAAGGGACAGACATGAACGTACTTCTGAAATCACTGAAACCCCTTCTGGCGATCGCAGTGTTTGTGGTCATTGCCGGAGCGTTCGTTTTACGAGACCGCTGGTTGCCGTTGCTGGAGCAGAATCCGTCTGACGCGGATCGTCAGGCTGCTGCCTCGAAAAAATCGGGGAGTAAAAAAGATTCCGAACAGCAGAAGATCATTCTCTCAGATCAGGCGATTGCCAACCTGGGATTGAGGGTCAAATCCATCCTGCCGGAAACGTACTGGAAAACGCTGCAGGTCCCGGGCATGATCGTCGATCGCCCCGGCCGCAGCGACCAGGGCGTGATCTCTCCCGTGGAGGGCGTCGTGGAGAAGATGAACTTTTACCCGGGCGATACGGTGCGACCGGGAGACGTGCTGTATACGATTGGCATCCTCAGTGAATCACTACAGCAGACGCAGACGAATCTATTCAAAGACACCCACAACATCGCACTGGCCGAGAAAAAACAGAAACGCCTGGAGACCTCGCGGGGCGCAATACCCGAGGCACGCATCATCGAAGTCGTCAATGAAATCAAACGGTTGAAAGTCGCCATCAAAGGCTATCAGCACGAACTGCGCAATCGGGGCTTCACTCCCCAGCAGCTGCAGGAAATCGCCCAGGGAAATTTTGTGCGGGACCTGGATATTCTCGTTCCCGATCGCCTGCCCCCTTCCCGGCTGCAGGAGACCTCCGTCGTGATGAAAACTTCGGGAGACACATCCCGTCAGCAGACGCCGCTCACCTTTGAAATTCAAGAGAGTGACATCGACCTCGGACAACAGGTGAAAACGGGCCAGATGTTATGCCTGCTGGCAAACCATCGTCTGCTCGCCATCGAAGGGCGTGCCTTTCGGAATGAAACCCAACTGCTGGAACGAAGCGTCAGAGAAGGCTGGCCGGTCGACGTCGATTTCCAGGAACACAGCTCCAGCGACTGGCCCCCCGTCGATCAGGTGTTTCACATTCAGAAACTGATGAATGTCATCGATCCGGTGAACCGTACCTTTGCTTTTCGTCTGCCACTGGACAATCAGTCGCGTGTGGTAAAACAGGATGGGCAGCCCCAGGTGCTCTGGCGGTTTCGTCCCGGACAGAAAGTCCGGTTGATGATTCGGGTGGAAAAACTGGACAACGTATTCGTACTCCCCGCTGACGCCGTGGCTCGCGAAGGCGCGGAGGCGTTTGTCTTCACCCAGAATGTAAATACCTTCCACCGCAAACCGGTGCGGATACTGGAACGGGATCGCCGCCATACCGTGATTGCCAATGATGGTTCACTCACCCCCGGTTCCTTTGTGGTTCAGGGGGCGGCCGAACAGTTAAATCGCATGCTGAAGTCCTCCTCCGATAATGATTTGCCCGAAGGCTACCATATCCACGCGGACGGCAGTCTCCACAAAAACGAAGACGAAGGGAAATAGGAGAACGCCGTGCTCAATTCCATTATCCGACTTTCGTTAACCCATCGCACTCTGGTCCTGGCGGCCTGTGTGGTCATTCTGGCTTATGGCGGTTACCTGACCACCAAGCTGCCGATCGACGTCTTTCCTGACCTCGACCGTCCGCGCGTGGTCATCCTCACACAGTGTCCCGGCATGTCATCGGAAGAGGTGGAAACCCTCGTTACTTATCCCATCGAAACAGCCATTCTGGGGGCCAACGGCGTTGAGGATGTCCGCAGTCAGTCCAGCCAGGGGATGAATGTCATCTACGTCGAGTTCAGCTGGCAGACGGAACCGCGTTACGCCCGGCAGATCGTTTCAGAACGCCTGGCCAACGTCCCCATGCCGCCCGGGATCCGTCCGATCATGACTCCCCAGGCCTCGATCATGGGACAGATTCTGCACGTCGGAATCCATCGTCGCAAAGGACCACAAGGCGGACTGCTTGCGCCGCTGGAGCAGGTAGATCTGCTTGCAGAGCGGACTGAGCAGAATGGACGCCCCGTGCTCACTGTCTGGGATCCCGTCGTACGCAACGATCCCGACCAGTGGCAAAAAGTCGAAGTGCAGGACCCCCACTGGGATCCGGCACTCCCGGGACGAGAGGTTTCATTTACCTGGAATAAACGTTCTTACGACGTTGTCTTTCCCACGCCTTTAGAAGAAAAGATGGACCTGCGGACCACGGCTGACTGGTTAATCAGGCCCCGCTTGCTCAAATTAAATGGCATCGCTGAAGTCATCGTCATGGGCGGCGATCAGAAACAGTACCAGGTCCTCGTCGATCCGATCAAGCTGCAGGAATATAATGTCTCCCTGCAGGATGTCGAAGAAGCCGTGCAGTCGAACAATCTGAATGCCAGTGGCGGATTTATCCTCAGCGGACAGACCGAACGCCCCGTGCGGGTCATCGGCCGACTCGGTGCCCTGACCAATAATGTCCTCGAAGAGCTGCGCCAGGCACCCGTGAAAATGAATGGAGACCGGGCGGTTTTGCTGGAGAACGTGGCGGAGATCGTCGAAGGTCCCGCACCCAAACGCGGAGACGCGAGTATCGACGGACACCCGGGAGTCGTGATCACCATTGTCAAACAGCCTCACGCTGATACCCGCAAGCTGACCGACGACGTCATGGCGGCACTCCGTGATGCGGAAACTTCCTTGCCCGCCGACATCGTCATCAATACCAAACTGTTTAAGCTGAAGAGTTTCATCGACCGCGGAATTTACTATGTCGAAGAGGCGCTGGTCATCGGAGCGGTACTGGTGGTGATCGTACTCTTCCTGTTTCTCTTAAACCTGCGGACAACGTTCATTACCCTCACGGCCATTCCTCTCTCGCTGGTCATCACGACGCTCGTGTTCCGCGTGGTGGGTGTGCTCACGGGGACCGAACTGTCGATCAATGTGATGACCCTGGGAGGCATCGCCGTCGCTATCGGAGAACTTGTCGACGATGCGATTGTGGACGTGGAAAATATTTTCCGTCGTCTGGGAGAAAACAATATCAGCCCGGATCCCAAACCGGCGATAGTTGTCGTGTTTGAAGCCAGTCGGGAAATCCGTTCGGCGATTGTCTTTGGAACCGCCGTCGTGGTGCTGGCCTTTATGCCTCTGTTTGCTCTCTCGGGAGTTGAAGGACGTCTGTTTGTGCCCCTCGGTGTCGCCTACATTGTTTCCATCCTGGCTTCCCTGCTCGTTTCGCTGACGGTGACACCGGTCCTCTCGTATTACCTGCTGCCCCAGGCCAAGGCCACCCACACGCATCAGGATGGGCGGCTGTTGCGGTTTCTGAAATGGGGCGCCGGATACCTGATCCGGTTCAGTATGCGGCATGCTGCAGTTCTACTACTGCTGACCTGGACCCTGGTCGGTGTCAGCGTCTGGGAACTCTCCAGACTGGGAGCTGACTTTCTACCGAAATTCGATGAAGGCAGCGTACAGATCAACGTTACCCTGCCAGGAGGATCTTCCCTCAAAGCGTCTAACGAAGCCTCCTCGCTGATCGATGCCCAACTGGTCAAAATGCAAAAGACAAAGGACAATCCCCGCGGCCCGATCCTGCACTTTTTCCGCCGAACCGGACGTGCTGAGCGGGATGAACATGCTCAACCTGTCAACGTGGGTGAATACATTCTGACGATGAACCCACAGGCAGACTACGACCGGGATGAATTCCTTGAAACGTTACTCTCCGATCTGAAAACCAACGTCCCGGGAGTTGGCATCGAAGCAGAGCAGCCACTCTCTCACCTGATCAGCCACATGCTGTCCGGCGTCAAAGCCCAGGTCGGCATCAAACTCTATGGTGATGATCTCGATAAGCTCCGCGAACTGGCAGGAGACGTCCGCGCTGCCATCACTGACATCCCCGGCGTAACCCCGCCGATCATCGATCCTCAGGAACGCGTTGATGAACTGCATGTGGTGCTCAAACCCGATGAGCTGGCTTACTTCGGGTTAAGCCGGGAGTACGTCGCCCGCTTTGTTGAGACTGCCCTCAAAGGCGAAGCCGTCTCTCAGGTGCTCGAAGGACAGCGGCGTTTCGATCTGGTCATCAAGCTCGATGAACCGTATCGTTCCGATCCCTATAACCTGGGTACACTCAGGCTCGAACTCCCCAATGGACGAGGACAGATTCGCTTACGGGAGCTGGCTGACTTTCCCGCTTCCGCCAGTGGTCCGAACCTGGTCAACCGGGAAAATGTCCGCCGTCGACAGACCATTCGTTGTAACGTCTCGGGACGCGATCTGGCCAGTACCGTGGCTGAGATTGAAAAACAGGTTCGTGCAGAAGTCGAACTGCCAACCGGTTATTTTGTGGAGTTCGGTGGGCAGTTTGAAGCACAACGTTCGGCCACACTCCTGATTACCATTCTGGCTGCCGTCTCGGTCGCCGGGATCTTTATCGTACTGATGATGCTCTACCCTTCCGCTCGCATCACCTTTCAGATCCTGAATGCCATCCCGACGGCGTTCATCGGAGGTGTCTTCGCGCTGGTCTTAACCGACCAGACTCTGACGGTCGCCAGCATGGTGGGCTTTGTGTCTCTGGGGGGGATTGCCGTTCGGAATGGCATTCTGCTCGTGACGCATTATTTCCATTTAATGGAAGAGGAAGGGGAAAGCTTCTCTCCCGAGATGGTGCTTCGCGGCAGCCTGGAACGACTGGCTCCCGTGCTGA
Source organism: Gimesia chilikensis (assembly GCF_008329715.1). Classification (GTDB taxonomy): domain Bacteria; phylum Planctomycetota; class Planctomycetia; order Planctomycetales; family Planctomycetaceae; genus Gimesia; species Gimesia chilikensis. The sequence continues at coordinate 51,555 of NZ_VTSR01000002.1, forward strand.
TGACCGCCCTCACAGCCGGAATCGCCCTGATTCCCCTGGTGGTGGGTGGGAACAAACCGGGACTGGAAATCCTCTATCCCGTCGCGACTGTGATTCTGGGAGGCCTGGTCACATCCACCTTCTGTGAATTCTTTATCCACCCGGGCCTATTCTGGAAATTCTCCGGCAAGGACGCCGATCGACTGGTTCGCAGCGAAACATCGGAAGCAGAACTCCTGCGGACTGCAACACAACAACACTCTTGATTATTTTCTCTCAAGCAAAGGAAAACGAAATGAAAAATCTGAACCTCTCCGGCTTACTCTTCGCTGCTCTGCTCGTAACAGGTTGTGCGGATAAAGGCACTCCTGAATCGGCACCTCCCGAAGCGGCCGCTGAGCCCGCAACACATTCAGAAGAAAATCATGCGGAAGCACATTCTCACGGAACCGGTCCCAACGGCGGGGTCGTTTTTGATCTGGGTAAGTACCATGCGGAATTCACCGTCGATCATCCCAGTCATGAATGCACGATTCTCTTCCTGGGTGCCGATGAAAAATCACCTGCTCAGGTTGCAGCCACAGAGCTGACGCTCACAACCAAAGAAACGAAAACGGCAGAGGGTAAGGTGGTCCCACCCATGACAGTCAAGCTGCTTCCACAGGATGCCGCGGATGGGAAAGCTGCCAAATTCGTCGGCACTGATCCCGGAATCGGAAACGTCGCCGACTTCTCCGGAACGGTACTGGGTGAAATCGACGGTAAACCATCCCAGGGTGAATTCGAAGAATAATTGAACCGCCTGAATTATCGGTCTCAGCTGGTCATCGCCTGAATGAGGAATCAGGTGGTGCCCGGCCGGGGCACTGTTACGTATGCACGGGGACGCTTCAACGTCAGCGAGGACACAGACACATGTGGTATTATCTCCTGAAAGTGGTACTGTCGGCAGTTCTGGTGGTTGCCGTTTCAGAAATATCCAAACGCAGCTCACTCTTAGGTGGTATGCTGGCTTCGTTACCTCTGGTGTCTTACCTCGGCTTGATCTGGCTCTATATTGATACGGGAAGCACCACCAAAGTATCGGAACTGTCACGCAGTATCTTCTGGCTGGTCCTGCCTTCGCTCTCCTTCTTCCTGCTTTTGCCCTGGCTCTTGAAAAAAGGAATGGGCTTTGGTGCCAGCTTCGGAATCTCAACGGTCGTGATGATCGGCTTCTACCTGGCGATGGTCGTCTGTCTGAAGAAACTGGGCATTCAAGCCTAGATCTGTTTCTCACCAGATGCCGCTTCAGCGAGGTCCGGTCAGCCAGAGTCTCATCCGCTGCAGTTTCAACGCCAGCCGACCGGCAATCGAGCCGCGAAATTCCGCGTATTCGTGTGCGGTCTGTTCATGTTCTGTCTGCCGTTCCTGCAACCGGGTCTGCAACTGCTGCAGCTGTTGTTCCAGCAGTTGAGCGCGTTGCTCGAACCCGGCGGCCCGCTGTTCGACTGCTGCCTGTCGTTTCACCAGCGGAGCCAGTTCCTGAAGGTAATTCGCTGCTGCTCTGAATTTGCTGTCAGGAGAAACAGACTCATCCTGACTCTGTTGCACTGCCCCTTGATAAAGCAACTCCAACTGATCCAGGTACTGCTCCAGGTCAGCCTCCTGGCGAATCCACTCTGAGACTGCTGCCGCATCCGCCGCGTTATATCCGGAAAGGGCATCCACAAGACTGGCTTCTGTTAAGGGAGCCGCCTGCATCGTCCGCACGCCAAAATTCAACCGGCGGAGCTGCTGCATGTTTTGTGAGGTCACCAGCCCTCCCACTCCGTACCGTTCGGTGACGACCACAGCACAACCCACGGCCATCGCCTCCAGCGCACAACGGGCTTTCGCAAACACGACGTCGTATTGAGGCAGCAACTCTTCGGGTCGGGACTGCACATTCCCCGAGCTCTGTCCGATGAGATCCACCCGTTCGATGCCCCTCGCACGACAGGCCGCACGAATCAGCCCTGCATAGTTATGATCCGAAGCCTGGTTGCTGAAGATGAGCGCAGACTGCGGTTGTTCCGGCAGTGGCGCTCGCGGCTGATAACGTTTCAGGTCGACGAAATTATACAAAGTTCTGACCTGCTCAGACGCAATGCCCGGCGTCGTCAACAGCCGCTCGCGACACAAATCATCGACGGCGACATATGTGAAAATATTCGGAAATACGACCGGACGTTCCTGCCAGGGAAGCCAGCCATGACAGTAATACACGACAGGCGTCTCAGGAAAATGCAGCATTGCCGACATCGCTTCCAGATGATGCTGCGCGTGAATCACATCGGGCGGCTCCTGCAGTGCGTTCAGATCATCGATCACGGGGATCGTCTTCTGCTGCAGTTCCTCTCCAAGGTCTCCCAATGTCGTGGAATACGCCACCGGCAAATGCCCGCGACGCAACAGTCCCTGCGCCACGTCGGACAGGAACAGTTCCGAACCGGCTCGCAACGCGAGCGTATTATTCGTCAACAGGATCCGCAGAGGCGACGTCATGCGCGGTCGTCCCTCCCGAGGGCAGAAATCAGGGGAAGCATATGCTGACGAAACTCGATCGCGCGATCATAGTAGCCCGCTGAAACCTGGCGGGCCCCGTGCCGCTCATAGAACGGAGGTGTCTCCTCGAAATGATTCAGTTCATGACCCGAGATGGATGGCGAAAACCATTCCTCCCCCAGGATCCCGTCCCCAAATTGCGCGAGCATCTCTTCGACCTCTTCCAGCAGGGTACCTCCCACTTTCTGGGCGTAATCTCGAATCTGGGTTAGCTTCCATGCCTGTTCGGTCTGACTGAGTGCATGGCACCACGCTCCCTCCCGATCCGACCAGGCACTGGGAGAATCCACGAGCGGGAATTCATAGTTCTGCACTGTTCGACCGGATGTCTGCTGCAGATCACGCACGGCACTGTCAATCAGGCTGCGACACAGATCGTGTGAAGGGTTATAACCCTCGATCGAGTCGCCCACCACCAGATCGATCTGCTGTTCCCGGAGTGTCTCGCAGATCTGAGTTCGCAGTTGCGCAAAGAAATCCAGATCCTGATCGAGTATCGCCTGGTAAAACTGTTGGTCGGTAAAGTTGCCGCACAACGATCCCAGGTGGCCGCCGGCCCCTTCGATCAATTGACAGGAAAGTTCGATCCGAGGCTGAGTGGTATGACCGGAACCATCAGTCAGAATCAATACGAGCGGTCGCGCTGTTTTCAGCCAGCCGAGTACGCGCAGTTCATGGCCGGGATGGCTCAGAATCAGAGCGGTAGTGGGAGTATTAGAAGTTGGGCGCATTGTCGAAGTAGTATAGATGATCGCAGTAGTAGATCACTCAATTCCGAGAAGAGTGATCGGCGTGTTGTTCGGAACGAAATAAAAGTGCTCCTGGCCCTGTGGGGCGGGATTATAGCACTCCCTTTCTCTAAGCGTCTAGTGAACTTACGGAGTTCTCATTAGCCGGAGAAATGAGTGCTTTGGTAACGAACCATAATCCTGTCGGTCTGGAATCGATATTCAGGGCACGAAAGAGTGCCCTTGGAATTAAAGCCTCCAGCCGTTAAGGTGAAAAGTAAGAATAAAAAGAAGAAGAAATATGTGAGTCGGTCCCTTTCAGCAATCCAATACCATTCTGATCGTATCATTCGTTGTCATCATGCAACGTGGCCGGCAATAAACTTACAATGAGAACCTCAACGAAAGTTTATTATGGCTAAAAAAAATCCTGATAAAGGATACATCGCATTACTGGGCTGGTCTTTAGGCGCTATTGAAGCCGCAGAGAATTTTGACCGGCGTTACATCGTGATTGCCCCCGAGTGGGCCGAAGACTACGCCCGCGAGCACGGCATCCCCTATCTTCCCTGGAACTTTGAACGTCTCAATGAACGTTCTCTGGAAATCGCTGAACAGTTGCAGGAGAAAGGGGTCGACATCGCAATACCCCTGTTCGAAGAGACCGTAGAGTGGGCAGGCGCCATTAACTCCGTACTGCGTCAGAACCCACGCCTCCACGGCCAGGCGGTTTTGTTTCGCGATAAAGCACTCATGAAACGCCGGGCCCAGCTCGGCGGGATTCGCGTCGGGATCTTTGAAGAAGCCCACGATCGCGACGACGTGATTCGCTTCATCCGCCGGGTCAACCAGACCCTGCTCAAACTCGACGGCGATCCCGATGACCCGATTCACGTGAAAGCCTTCGATAAAGCAGGCTGCCTGGGCCATCGTATGATCAGCACGCCGGAGGAAGTCTATCGGATTCCCGACGAGGAATTTCCCCTGCTCATGGAAAGCCATCTCGACGGGCATGAGTTTGCCGTCGAAGCCTGGATCCATGATGGGAAAATCCGCTTTCTCAACATCTCGGAATATGTCCGCCTGGGCTACTCCGTCTTCGTGCCTCCGTCTCCCGAACTGGAAAAATGGCGCCCCCGCATCATCGAAGAAGTCGAAAAGCTGATTCATACATTCGATATCCAGTTCGGCCAGATTCACCCGGAATACTTCCTCACCAGCGACGGGACCATGTATTTCGGCGAAGTCGCCTATCGTCCGCCGGGGTTCAAAGCCTTTGAACTCATCGAACGGGCTTACGGTTTTAATCCCTATCAGGCCTCGATGCTCGTCTTCGATCCCAAAACCACGGAAGAGGAAATCGAAGAATTCTTTTCCGAGGACGTAAAGAAAGCCAAAGGGCACGCCGGCTGTTTCGCCGTCTATCCGCGACGCTGGGTCGTCAATCGGCTGGAAATTCCGGACGAAATTCTGGATCACGACTATTTTGAATTTCATGAACTCCCCGAGCCGCTTGAATCCAAGGTCTCCAAACGATCTGCATTCGGCACGCACTGGGGGCTCTTATTCTTTTTCGGAGAAGATCCTGTTCAATTGAAGGAGCTTCTGGAACATCAGGAAGAGCTGGACTTTTACGTATAACTTCGCCGCTGACCAGGTATTTTCACGATGCGGAAACCATACCCTGGCGAAAACTGACTTATGACGAATATCAATACGAACGAACTGACGCCGGCTCTGGAGCGGTTTTCAGCCGCCCTGGAGCGACTCGAACAGGCACCGCTGTTTGCCAAAAAGAATCATCGCAGCAGACTGCTGGATACGGCAGAGCGCCTCCTGCGCAAACCAGGAGGCGTCGAAGCGGTCTATCAGTCAGCGGAGCGTTTCGATGCCGCCGGTCTGTTTGAGGGGAGCGACTGGGCATTTCCCTCGCGCCTGCAACCGGGCCTCGTACCGCGCACGCTGGCTGAAGCAGACCGCTGGACAGTCACCCTCGAGTGTCTCAGCCAGTTGCGGATTCTGGCGATCTCCGAACGAAAGGTCTCTCGCCCCGGGTTCTCCTCTGAGCAGGCCAGTCACTTTCTCAAGGAACTGCTCGCACTGACTCTGGAGTATGTCTTCGACCATCATCAGACCGAAGCGGCTCGCGTCAACGCGGCTGCCTTTCAACTGCCGCGCAACGTTCTACGGTTCGTGGCCGAGAACATCGGTTACGATAATCTGCTGGAACAGCTCGTCGAAGAAATCTGGCGATTATTGCGGCAGCGCCCGATTCGTATCGAACCGGTCAAACTGATGATCACGAAGCTGGCCGTCTACTGTTACGACCCGCAACACGAAAACATCATGATTCCGGCAGGGGCTGAGCGACTCATCAGCTCCCTGTTCAGTCCCAGTCCCAACTCGCTGGGAGATCCGGGAACGGCGGTCTATGCCGAACGGCTCACTACGCTCGACAGTCAGGCCCTGGGAGAAGAAGCCGGCGCCTGTGCCCGCTCCATGTACGACACCGGGCTCGTATCCCCCTATCACGCGGTTCTGGTTCGCTATCTGGTCAAAGAAAATCCCGAACTGCTGGTGACGGCCCTCGGGCTGAGCAGTACCGGCGTCGATGGCCTGTTGACCTACCGCGAACTGGTTCACGCCATCATCGATAAAGCCGTTCATCCGGAAACCAGTCAATCGATACTCGGTCTCTCGGGTATGCTCGAACGTGCGGTCCTGCATTTCCCCGGGGTCGCTTCGTCCCTCTGGCGACAACTCACTCTACCACTGACGCTCGAGACGCAGAATCGCCTGATCGCCTCCTGTGGCAGCGAACAACCGCCGGACGTCTATCTGCTCGCAGGACTGCTGAGCATACTCGGACAACCGCTGGGGGTAGGTCAGGGAGACAACCCGACCTGTCAATCAGCGCGTGCCCTCTCCTGGTGGGCCTATTCCGATCCGGACTACCTGCTGCAACTCCTCGCCTGGGCCGGACGCGATGATGGCGTGCTCATGACCTTTCGCGGGCAACGCATCTCATCCGCATTTCTCCCCGCTGGCGGCGCTGGCGTCGTCGGTAGCGATCTCGATCCGGTATCAATGGTCCTGGTGCCCCACCTCGATCGCGTCTATGCAGAAATGTGTCGACTGGCACATAAAGCGGGCGAGGATCCGCATCTGCACGTCAATCCGGAGTTTCATGGCTGGCAGGTGGGTGGCGGGTTTGCCATCGCAGTCGATGTCGCGCACGGAAAACTGCACGAGTACGAAACCTTTATTCGCCTGTTCTACGCCTGTTATCACCCCGTCTACAATGGCGGCAATCCGGTCATTCATCCGCAACCCGTCGGGCTGGCGGTGACCGATTCACTGGCACGCTTTGTCGGCTGGCATGCGATTACGCTCTTACGGGTCGCCATTGATCAGACCGGCGTCACCCGTGTCTATTTTTTCAATCCCAACAACGACAGCGGTCAGGATCTGGGGAACGGTGTCGTCGTCTCGACCAATGGAGCCGGCGAAGTCTACGGCGAATCTTCATTGCCGATCGCAGAATTCGCATCGCGGCTCTACCTGTTTCATTATGACCCGCTGGAAGTCGGCGATCAGACGCGGATTCCCGCAGAACAGGTGCAAGCCGTGATGCAGCTTGGCAAAGAAAGCTGGGCTGCACAGAAAATCCCCGCATTGGATGACCTGATCGCCACCCCCCCCGCACAGCTCCCTTCCACCTTGCCGAAATAGGCGAATTGCTGGTGAGGGAACGGCAGCCGTGCGAATTTAATTCCCCGCATTCGCAGCATCGGCCTGCAGACTCATCAGGTACGCCAGCAGGTCAGCCATCGCACGCTGGTCGATCTGTTTCTCCAGACCTTCGGGCATGAAGGAGAGTCCCGAACTGCGGATCTCTTCGATATTGATCCGCAATACCGTCGTACTCGTACCGTCCGGTTTGCGGACCGTGATGCTGTTCACACTTTCGTCGGCAATCATTCCCGACAACACCTGACCACTCTCCAGCACCAGCGTGTAGCTCATGTATTGCGGCTTCACTTCGCGGTTCGGATCCAGGATATGCAGCAGCACTCCCGCCTTCCCACGATCGCGGATCGCCTTCAGATCCGCGCCCACCGCAGTCCCCACACCTTCCAGACGATGGCAGGCCGAACAGACCTTTTTAAACACCGCCTTACCCGAGACGACATCACCGTCCCCTTTCAACGCGGACTGGTATTGTTGAACCACATCGTCCCGTCCTGCCAGCGAACGATCTGCATACAGTTGCTTGACCCGATCGGCCAGCCGTTTGTCCGGATGCTGTTTCAACAGATCTACCCGTGCCGGGCTCAGGTCACCACGACCAATGCTTCCGGCTTCGATCGCATCGATCAGAGCCCCGCTCCAGGCAGCACGCGACAGCAGCGTCTCAGCGGCTTTGGTTCTCAGATCGGGTGTCATCTTCGGCCAGCCACTGATGAGCAACGCAGCGATCTCCTGATCCGGAAACTGTCCCAGTTGAACAATCGCAGCTACCTGCACCGGATTCACCTGCTGAGGTTCGAGCAACTCGCTGAACACGTCCCGCACTTCCGCGTAGGGAGCGAAACCCAGCCGCTCGATGGCCGTCAGCCGCTCTTTAACTGGCAGCCGCGTGTCGAGTGCCACTTCCCGGGCTTCCTCCAGCACTCGTCCCATAATCGGCTTCAGTGATGCCTGGTGACGATTCAGAAACGCGCGACGCGTCTTCTCTGGCTGTGCCGCCAGTAACGCCAGCAGTACCGCCGCCTGTTGCTTTTGTGCAGCGCTCCACTTCAGCAGACTGTTGAGCACGACCTCCATTTCCTGCGGATGCCCGGCAGCCCCCGTCTGTCGCGCCAGGGCTGTCAGAAAGCGAATGCCTGTCTGAGAGCGACGATACGCGTCCTCGCGGGCCAGACGCTCAAACACGGTCCCCGCCCCTTTAGCTAATGAGCTCAAGATGGCCAGCTCCATCCACTGGTCCTGACCATCCCGCATCGCCAGAGACGCTAACACCACGTTCCGCTCTGTCGACGATTTCAGTTCTCCCAGCGAAAACGCGAGCTGATAGCGAACCTTGAGTGCAGGATCTTCACTCATCGCCAGCAGTTGATCGCGGATGGCTTTTGATTCCTGTACCCGCTGCTCAGACAGCCGGAGGGCATGCACCCGCACTTCAGGCACATCATCTTTCAGGGCCCGCAGCAGACTCGCTTCGTCCAATACCTCAAGTCCTTCAAGTGCATACAGGGCCGTCATCCGGGCCAATGGATAATCGGACTCAGCAGCCAGTTGTTTCAACAGGGGAACCGCCGACTGATCCTGTCGTTCGTAGATCAGTCGGGCGGCGGTATCACGGTGCCAGCCGTTCCGATGGTCCAGCAGTCGCACCAGTTCCGGCGTCGTCGCCTTACCCAATTGAGGTAACGACGAATGTTCAAAGTCTTCCCGCACGATCCGATAGATCCGTCCCCGCTGATCACCGCCGTTGACATTCACTTTTTTGAGTAACTCGGGCGGCAGGAACATCGCCCCTTCTATCAAATCGCGGTTCATGTCGATCACATACAGATTACCATCCGGCCCGTTAGCGAACTGCACCGGACGAAACCGGGTATCCGTGGAAGCCAGAAACTCGCGACCTGCATCCGCCCGTCGGGCTACCAGTCCCACGCCGTCCGGCTCCAGTTTTCCCCGAAACACAAGGTTATTCGCGGGCTCACCCACAAACACGCTTCCCCAATATTCGGCTGGCCAGGCATCGCCCCGGTAAATCGTCACGCCGGTCGCCGCGGTAAAGAAGCCGGACGATTTGCCCCCTTCATTGCTTCCCCGGAATTTGCCTTCGTTTCGCAGGCGGGTCCGCTCCTGCCGCCAGTATTCCTCCGGGCTGATGCGAAACAGCTGCGTATGCTTCCCCCCTTCGGTGATTTCCACTGCGGGAGCCGGCGCCTTCAGATAGGGATTCCGCGCCAGGTAGCGGTCGTCGTACATCAGCATCTTGACCGGAGAACTGTTCGAGCAGAGAAACTCCTGTCCCCAGTCATCGATCGCCAGACCATGCTGTCCGCCGCCGCTGGAGAGATCGAACCGCTGTGTGCGCGGATCAAATAGAAACCCGCGATTTCTGATCGAGCGGGCCGGCTCACCTGGATGTTTCACCGCTCGAACTTCCGATCCGGAATAACTGGTGCAGGCATGAAACCGGTTGTCGAGTCCCCAGAGCAACGTGTTCAATGAGGGATCGGTCCGGTTCTCCAGTCGACGAAAACCGGTGAAGACCACCTCCCGCGTATCGGCTGTTCCATCCCCGTCCGTGTCCTTGCAGAACAGCAGATCGGGAGCGGCTGCCACGAACAGTCCCCCGTTGTAACAGGCGACCGCAGACGGTGCTGCCAGGTCCGAGACAAACACCGTGCTCTTGTCATACTGCCCGTCTCCGTCGGTATCTTCCAGCATCCGCACGCTGCCAGTTACCGGCTGTTTGTCTTTCGCGAACTGCTGGTTGTATTCGGGATACTCTACCACGAACATCCGCCCGTTTTCATCGAAAGCCAGCGCCACCGGATCCCGCAGCAAGGGCTCCGCCGCCACCAGCTCAACACGAAAACCAGGTTTCACTTGAAACGATGAGAGTGCGTCCGCCGCTTTCTCATCCGCCATCGCAGTCTGTAACAGCATCGCTCCCGTCAGCAACGACAGGCATAAACTTCGCATCAGCTTTCCCTTCCCACTCACGCTTTCCCGTTCAAAGCGCGTTCGGCGTTGTTGTAGAAGATGTCCTGCAGCGTGGCTTCATCTTTCACCATCCGCACGAGGAACTCCTGCAGACGCGTGCTGTAACAGACACCATTGAACTCGCCGCCGCGACCGTCGCTACAGGGACAGTCGCTGCCGAACAGCATCTGTTTCGGATGCCGTTCCAGGAAACCGGCGGTGAATTCTTCATCCCGCGACAGCGCATTAAACCCGCTGCCGGCGGACATGTCCGCATACAGGTTCGGATAATTGCTCAGCAGATGATCCAGCAGACCACCCGGCTTGACCGGTCCCCGCGGATAGAGTGTCTTATCCGGCGACGGAACATCGGCACTGATATGTGACCAGAAGGACTGGGCATGACCGATGATCCGCACCCGCTGGTATTTCTTCAGATACGGTTCCAGGTATTGTTCGATCCCCTGGTTGAATCCTTTTATGTCATCCTGGAAATGAATTGTGATCGGCCAGTTGAGTTCGTCGCACTCAGCGATGACCGCTTCCACGCGTTTGTCATTCAAAGGCAGATGCTCTTTCTGTTCGCCGATCCCCCGGCAGCCCAGCAGGTGGTAAGCCCGAATTCGCTCGATTACATCGGGCTGACGAATGTCGGTCTGGCAGAATGGAATCAGACGCTCCGGGTACTGGTGAAACGCATGCAGCACGGTTTCGGTGCGCAGCGTCACGCCCCCTTCTCCCGTCTCTAAAGGCAGGATGAACGCCTTATCGGTTCCGGTGTTATCCATATGCTTGATCGTATCTTCAATCGTGCGCCCCTTGTGGTTGATATGCAGGTGGCAGTCCAGCTTCTTATATTTCTTCGCCTGTTGAGCCGGATCGGCTCCTTCACTCACAGGCATTAACGCATTGCAGCAGGCCGCGCCTGTTGCATACAGAAAACCACGTCGCGAGAGGGTCGGATTCCACATATCTACCTCGTTTCATTCAAATTAATGCAGCGCTGGATTAAAATCGTTCCTTTATGAATCACTTTCAATATATCATAAACAACGTTAAGTTATCACGCATGAATCTGAAATTTCGCCGGTACCTTCACGGGCGAAACACCTGTCAACCGCCTGTTGAAAAGAGTTTGAAATGACCCTCGCCCGACCGTTGCTCGCCTGCTGTCTCTCCCTTCTGTTCCTCTCTGTCAGCCCGTTACCGGCCGCCGATCAGAGCCCGGAACGACTCTACGATCCCGGCGTTCCCGAAACCGGCTTCCTCACTCTCGAGACAGACAACTACACCATCCCCATGGACGCCGCCAGTGGCTGGACCATCGAGAAGATGTTTTATAAAGGGTACGAGTTCAGCCTCAATAACGGTCACTATGGAACCGTGTTGCGTCCCAAAGGCGAACAGTGGTGGGGCACCGGCCACAAAGAAGGGGGCCGCGAGGTCGTTCACAAATTACAGCTGATCGTCGACGGCAAAGAAGTCCCCATCACGAAGACCGGCGAGACGGTCAAAGGCCAGCGAATTGAGTTCATCAAACATTCCACGATCTGGAAGTTCAAAGTCCGCGCCGAAACCACGATCACCAATTCCGAAGTCTTTGAACGCACACAACTGGAAGCCCTCGCAGACTGCGAGCTCGATTTGCTCTATTACTTCATGCACTGCTTCCCGCCGACTTCCACGAAATGGATGGCCCGACTCCCCGATGGTACCATCGAAACCGGCCCGCTCTCGCACTCGAAGAAAATGGCCGTCAGCCAGGATACTTCCTGGGTCGCCCAGTTCAATCCGGCCGAACAGCTCAGCGTGCTCTGTTACACCCCCCGTGTCATCACCGGCAACAAAAGCGCCAGCATGATCTGGGACCTCGACCGCTACCACAAATACTACCTCCGCCACAACGACGGCCAGGCCTTCAAACAGGGAGAAAAGCTCGACTTCACCGTCATCGTCAAAGCCATCCCCCAGGAAACCGGCGACTGGAAAGCCACACAAAAAGCCGCCGCAGAATTGATGAAACAGTTTCCGGCGGAGAAGTAACGCGATGACGTTGAAGTCCGCTTTCTGTCGCTGACCGTTTCGTGCCTTTCGTGGTTCAATCAAAACACGGCAGGTCTCCCCGTTTTCGCTTCCTGACACCGTTTCTATCCAAAATGCTCCTTAATGATAGTAGATCTCTCGATCCTCCAGCAAAAATTCCGGGGCAAGCTCTTCGATACAATTGCCATGAAGATCCATCATGATATCTTTCAACTTTATAATTGAATCTGGTAATGTTGATATCTGATTATTCCGTAAGAGAATCTGATCTATCGATTTCAAATCTCCTATCGAATCGGGTAAATATTGAATCTGGTTATCCTGTAATTCAAGTTCTTTCAGATTGACAAGATTTCCAATGGTCTCTGGTAATCTGATGAGTTGATTACCGTTTGCTTCAAGAATGATGAGCTGTCGTAATTGTCCTATCGAGTCGGGAAGCTGAGTTAATCGATTGTAACTCACATCCAGATCTACTAACTGGCTAAATACTCCAATCCATTCCGGTATCTCTGTCAGTCTGTTACTGAACAGGGACAGATCCTCGAGGTGTCTCAATGCCATTAGATGTTCTGGTAATGCTTCCAGGTGATTGCGGCCCAGTGGCAGGGCACGTAGATTGGTCAACAGACTGACGTTATCAGGAACTTCAGTCAGATTATTATCAGCAATACAGAAAACTTCTAAATTGGGAAAATCAGCGAACCAGTCGGGGAAGGAAGAGATTCGATTCCCATTTAGATTCAGCTCTTTAAGGTTGGATAATCGATGTAACGAATCTGGGATTACTTCTATTTTATTATTATGGAGCCCTAGAATTTGTAACTGATCTAATTTTCCGATCCAGTCTGGAATTTCTCGTATCTTATTGAAGCTAATAGAAAGTTCACTGAGATGCGTTAATTCAGAGACAGCCTGGGGGATCTCTGTTAGATCTTGGAGAGATAGACTGAGATACCTGGCCCCTGTCGTTTTTGCTTCTTTTATACGTCGATCGACTTCTGATTCTGACATCGGATTTCTCTTAAATAACAGTTAATTCAATCGTGGGACATCCCCCGTAAATCACTTCAGAAACCAACTCACGATTCACAATCCCGCTCGATCCGTTCAAAGTGTTCGTCGATCACATTTAGACTCAACAGCGATTCACGCACCAGCTGTACTGAGGCGAATACCACGCAGCCGATTCCGACGATGATCAGCCCGCCCACAAACCAGAGCGATTGCGGCCGCCAGAGATTCACGACGCCTCCCAGCAGACTCCCCAGTGAAAACAATCCCACGCTGACATACAGGCTCGCCAGCGCATCGCGGAACAGCCGCGCCCGCTGCTGCAGGTTGCGTGACAGGATCTGCGCCCCCGCATCGGGGTGATCCAGCAGATGGTGAAACTCGGTATGAATCTGACCAAAGCGGGCCGAAGTCGAACCAATCAGCAACGCCACCCCCGGCAACAGGATCAGCGGCGTTAACCAGAATTCAGTACTGCTCATGTGTTGTTATCTTTCACTGATCATGTCAGACGCGACACAAAAACCTTTCGTGTATTTTGTGCCTTTCGTGGTTCATTCAAATCATACATGATTAACGCAATTTGCAATTCACCTGCTTACCCTACCTCAACACCGATTTCACGTACAGCACACCAGGCCTGTATCGAGTCCAGCTTCTGTTGTGTCGCTGCATTACGGACAAGGTGCAGCGGCAGTTCCGTGGTGTGACCATCCTGTTCATAACAGAGTGTCAAAGTTCGCGACATCGCTGATTCAGAAATCTTCAGCCCGGTGATCTGTTTCACATCAATCGAACTACTGCCGTTGAGCACCCGCTCCTTTTCAAACGCCACGGGCGGAACAACCAGAATCGCAAACAGGCTGAACAGCGAGAGCAGCAGCGTACTGCCACCAATCACAAACAGCACAAATCGCAGCACCTTCCAGGCCTCTCCCAGATTGCCGGGTAACGGGATGAAACCCGCGACGAGCCCCGTGATCAGTAGGCCCACCGCGACCAGTCCAAAGAAAGAACCCAGCAGCCTCAGGCTCATCCAGCAGGTGAGATAAAGCGACACACCCATCGATTTCATGAGCTGTACCAGCACAATTCCCAGGCTGAGCTGATCCTCCCTGAGTAACGTGACCTCCGTGTCATCCAAAACTGCCATGTTCATCCTTGCCGCTCATAGAGATACGATATCGAATAACCACAAATCTTTTCGTGTATTTCGTGCCTTTCGTGGTTCATAAAAGACTCGTTATTTCCGCTTCGCTTTCCTTTTACCCCCACCCGGAATGCCCGGTTTCTGATCCCACGGTTGCGGCGGATTCTTTTCGTACCGCGGGGCAGCATCTTTTTCCGGGAACTGGTCTGCGATCGCCGTCAGCCGTTTCAGGGCAGCCTGGTCTTCTGGATTATCAGAGTCGATCAGGTTCTTCTCTTCCCACGCATCGCCGCTGATCTTATACAGTTTGACCGGTTTCCCTTTTGCATTGATCCACAGTTTGTAGTCTTTGTCGCGAATCACACGGTCGTCATAATCCAGTGCGGGCTGGACGCGTCCGTCACTCAGCGCGGCTGGCCCGCCTCCCATCGAGAGAATCCATTCCCGCGGCCCTGTCTGCGTCTTACCCAGAATCAGCGGTGCGAACGACTTCCCATCCACCACGCGATCCGCCGGCAGTTTGGCTCCCGCCAGTTCGGCAAACGTGGGCAGGATATCGGTGAAGTCGATCAGGGCGTCCGTCTCCACACCCGCGGGTACTGTACCCAGGCAGTTGACGATGAATGGCATCGCCGTCCCGTTCTGTTCGGTCATCTTCGTCTTACCACCCCGCACCATACGACCATTACGTTTGTTGCTCTGGCCGCCGGTACCGTTGTCGGTGGTAAAGACGATAATCGTATTCTCACGCACCCCGGCAGCGTCCAGGGCAATGAGCAAGCGTCCGACCAGCTTGTTGGTGTAACGCACCATGCCGGCGAACATCCGTTGTTTTCGCTCACTTTGATCCAGGTCGTTGTCGTTTTCGAAGTCCTGTTTATTGTCGGGTGTCGTCGTCAGCGGACTGTGTGTCAGCACCATCGGATAATAGAGCAGCATCGGCTCATCTTTGTGTTTCTGAATGAAGTCCGCGAGGTAATTACAGAAAATATCGGGGCCGAATTCACCTTGAAAGGTCTTGCTCCCTTTGCCCTTGATATTCAGATACGGATCCCAGAACCGGTTCGCGCTCGGTGCATTGTCCGTTTCATACCCCGTCCACATGCACCAGTCATCAAAGCCCGCTTCTTCCATCGCCTCTGGTTCGACACGAAAATCGTCGATCTGCCACTTCCCCACGGCACACGTTTTGTAACCGGCGTCGCGGAGTACATTCGCGAATGTCGTATTCAAACTCGGATCAAAATGCGCACCCGCGCCCCAGCGGGGGACATCCCAGTGATTCGTCCAGCCATGCCGAAACGGATACTGACCCGTCAGCAGCGTCACCCGCGTCGGCGTGCACTGCGGCATACACCACGCGTTGTTGAACTTCATTCCGGTCGTCGCCAGCTGATCGATGGCCGGCGTCCAGACTCCCTCACCCCCGTAACTGCTGATCCACTCCTTGCCCAGGTCATCCACCAGGATAAACAGGATGTTCGGCTGACGGCGCTCTTCCGCCATCGCGGGCTGAATCAGTAACAGTAACGTGGTCAGACACAGCAGGCTGCGATACATGATAAACCTCTCGAGAAGGTAAAGTTGATTAATGATCACTCAACCTTCGATTCTAACTCTACGCAGACACCAGCTCAACAACAAAGCACAGACCACCTGGAACCGCACATTGCAATCTCTCACCACGCAGGCTACTGTGAAGGGGATGGCGGAGCGTGCTAATCACACTTCCGTTCACTCCCGGAGTCCTCTGAACCTCGCGCAACTTCATCGGAAACCAGAACCATGCCACAGCATTCAACCTGTTTCATACTCAGTTCCCTGCTCTCCCTTTCACTCACGACGATTGCCGTCGCTGAAGACTGGGTGATCGACACACAACAGCAATGGACCGATGCAGCCAACTATCAGACGCACCTGGAATTCAAAGACGGCACTGCGATTCCCACTGACAGCAAAGCCACCTTTGTGAGTGAAGTCGAACGCTTTAAAAAGAAACACAAAGCGAAATCGCTGGTCGTCCAGCAGTCTCCCCTCTGGCAGAACTGGGAACCCGTTGCGAACCTCGGCCCGGTCAACCTGCAGGATGCCCCCGTCTTTCTGCCCATCGGTCCTGATAATTACTGGGTCTTCGGGCGTTATGGCGGCGCGAAGAAAAAGCAGGGGTTCCAACCCAAGTCCGCTCAACTCGACGGGTTCGACGTCAAGCTGCAGACCACGCCCTGGAAACATCAGTTTGATGCACCGGGGGGACTCAGCAAAGGGCTCGGCGGTTACCACGCCTGGCAGAGCCGCGACATGGTCAACTGGGTACACCACGGACCCGTCACCGAAGCCTTCTCCCGCTGGGTGACCAGCGCCGAGTACAAAGACGGCAAAGTCTTTATCTATTACGACTACCCCAACGACCAGGACCCGCACGTCTACATCGACGAAGATCTCACCGACGGTAAACCCGGCAAAGATATGGGCCTGGCCGTCAAGGATCCTTCGCACGGTTCCGACGCCGGCTTCATTCGCGATAAGCAGGGACGCTTCCACGTGATCCTCGAAGACTGG
This sequence comes from Gimesia chilikensis, assembly GCF_008329715.1. Classification (GTDB taxonomy): domain Bacteria; phylum Planctomycetota; class Planctomycetia; order Planctomycetales; family Planctomycetaceae; genus Gimesia; species Gimesia chilikensis. The sequence continues at coordinate 68,337 of NZ_VTSR01000002.1, forward strand.
AGCCCCATCAACGCCAGCAAACGCTCCTGGGACTCCCCGCTGGCTGCCCACGCGGTCAGTGAGGACGGCGTCACAAACTGGAAGTTCCTTGCCCCACCCGTCGACAACCGCACAAAAGACACCGGCAAAATCGCCGAATACAAACACCCGCACTGGCTGCAGCACCCCGACTGGAACACAAACATCGGCAAGTACCACGTTCACGAGCCCGAGCAGGAAGCCTACGGCGACTGGGCACCCATCTGCGTCGGCTCACAATACTACCTCTTCGGCGACTACGATCCCGCCGGCGGCGGACACATGAGCGTCGCCTGGTTCACCAGTCCCAGTATCGACGGACCTTTCGCCTGGTGCGACAAGATCGGCGAAGGACACCCCGACCCCGATATCGGCTTTGCCGAAGGTCGCTTCTATCTCTTCACCCAGCAGAAAACCGATTTTACCAGCCCCGGTCCCTGGGTAGAACAGGTCCAGGCCCGTGTCGGCGTCGACACCACCAACGACGGCAAACTCGATACCTGGACCGACTGGCAGGAAGTCAAAGAGACCTACGACTACACGCCCGGCCTCTCCAAACACGTCAAAAAAATACCGGCTCAACTCGACCTGACCAGTTTACCCGCCGGTTATGGCTTCGGCTTTGAGCTGAAACTGAAAGACACGACCGCCAACAAGTCAAAACCGATGATTGATAAGGTCACGCTGACCTTTGAATAACTCGATGGGGCAGCAACCCCTGAAACCGAGTCTTCAGGCGTTCCTGCTCTCTACTTTTCTAAAAATTCGGACTGGCAGCTTTCTCCTGCCGACAGGTAAAATGGAAAGCATACTCGCCAACGTTTTCCAGAAACGGCCTCGCTGAGACAGCAACTGAAAACGCAGTCGCGAAGGATTTCAGGTCAGGAATCACCCATCGGAGTACCTGTGAAATGCGCGTCCCCCGTCTCATTCTGGTTGTCGTATCTGGTTTGCTCTCAACTCTCTTCATAGCTGGAGCCAGCTGCTTGACAGCAGCGCCCGCGAAAACCCCCGGCAAGGCGGCAACAACCGCTGAAGCAGAAGCCGTTCTCGACCTGGCCACGTTCCCTTTACCCGCCGATGCCACGACGCAGGGCCCCCGCAGAATGGCAACATTGAGTTACACGGTTCAAAAGCCGCTCAAAGAAATCTTCGACTTTAATGTCAAAGAACTGACCGGACGGGGATGGAAAGAGGTCGCAGGCAGTCGTCGCGAAGGCCCCTTCGCCGGCGCTGAGTTCACACACGGTGATTTTCACCTCAACCTCTCGGTCATGCAGCCTGCCCCCACCAGTCCTGTGAACGTAAACTTCTCACGTTACGGCAATATTCCGCTGAATTCGCTGCCGGTCCCCAAAGGAGCGAAGCAGGTCTATGCGTTTCCAGCAACCATCATGTACACAACCGAAGCCCCCGTGAAAGAGACGGCAGAACAGTGTCGCGATCTGATGCTGAAAGCGGGCTGGACCCCCTACGGCAGCGCCAGTACCACGGCCTACTATCGTCAGAACGCGGTGCTGGTGATGGTTAACGTCATGAGTGCACCGGGCCAGGGAGGCAAAACCGCAATTACTTATACCAGTTCGCTGCTCTCACTCGCTCTGCCGGCTTTTCCGGATGCCATCGATTTCCGTTACACAGATATGACCTCCGAGTTGTCCTTCGATACAAATGCCACTCTCCAGGCGGTGACCGATTTTTACCGCAAGGCCCTGGCGACCGAGGGCTGGAAGGCCACAACCGACGAGCCGGTTGCCATCAGGTGGAAGAAGCTCACCATCTTCCGCAAACCGGGGCAGCAGATGATTACGATCACCACTCACGATTTTGAAGGCCGTACCCGCGTGCGAATTAAACATCAGACCGCCGCTGAGGTAGCGGAAGAAGAGTTTCTCGCTTACGAAGAAGAGGGACGCAAAGGCACATATCGTAAAGGTGATAAGCCGGAAGTCGCTGTTCTGACGAAAGACAGTCTCAAAGTGCAGCAGGAAAAACCGTACGCTCTGCGGATGCAGGTCAAATCGGGTTCCGCATTCGCGGTGGGCAAGGCCGTAGTCGATGCACTGATGGCCGCCGGCTGGAGCGGCACCCTGCCGAAGAAATCCCCGGTCTTTACTACTTGTGCTCTGAAAAAAGGAGAGTCACAAATCTGGGTGATCGCGACAGAACCGACCAAAGCCGATTCCTGGGTCGCCGTGATTGGAGCCGGCGTCACGCTCAAACCCTCGAAGTAGTGACGTCAGAAACTTTGCTTTGCAGGATGACTTTCCCTTTTCTCTCAGGAGCCGGGTTAACCATAGCTTCATCTCCTCTTAATTGAATTCCGTCGCGCACTCTCTCTATACTGAGGAATGCTCTGACGACACAGCAGTCCGCTGACCGTCAGTCCTTCTCTGTCTTCTGATGAAAGTGAATGTGATGAACCGCTCAAATTTCTGCGCCGGTCTGCTCTGCTGCCTGGTGGCATCTCTGTTCCTGCAGACAGTTCAGGCCAAAGAACCCGCTGATCAATCCAACAGGCATGTCCTCATCATCGGTATGGACGGCACCCGCCCCGACGCCCTGCTGAAAGCGAAGACCCCCACCTTCGACAGACTGATCAAGGAAGGTGCCTTCACCGACGACGCCAATATTCTGGGCACGCGTTATCAGAAGAACGATACCATCAGCGGTCCCGGCTGGTCGAGCATCCTCACCGGCGTCTGGGCCGACAAGCACGGCGTGCACGACAACAGCTTCAAAGGCAAAAACTACGAACTCTTCCCCCACTTTTTCAAACGCCTTAAACGCCAGCGGCCCGATGCGAAGACCGTCTCGCTTGTCTCCTGGGATCCCATTCACGAACACATTCTCTCAGAGGCTGATGTCGCTCAGGTCTTCCCACTTCCACGCAGCAAACAGCAGATCGCAGACCTGCGCGTCTCTGGTGATAAACTCAACATCGACACCCGCGACGGCAAATGGCATCACCTGCTCGCTACCCGTCAGAAAGACACTCTGAAACTCTATCTGGACGGCAAAGAGATCGGTTCGCTCTCAGGCGTCGACCTCGATTTTACACTCGGCGGCGACTTCTATTTTCTCGGCCGGGATTCCCGCACCGGTCCGACCTGCTTTCATGGTCAACTCGACGACATCCGACTCTGGAACCGGTCGTTAACCGACAAACAGATTACACAGGCCGCCGGCGGTGCGACTCCCGATCGCCAGGGACTGGTTGCCGAATATCGCTTTGAAGACGCTGCCGACTCCAGTTCACAGGTCCTCGATCTGCCCAATAATGGCGGGAAAGACCACGGTCTAGAGATTCCGTTAACCGAATCCCTCAAACAGTTAACCCATGCTGATTTCACCATCGAAGCCCGCTTTCGCACGACCGACAAAGGACGCAATATTCTCTTCGGTAATTACAACGGCAAAGCCGGCGCCCTCAATCTGGAACTGCATGAAAAGAACAGCGTCCGCGTTTACGTTCAACCACCCGATCCCCGCAACACCGATGCCCTGGAGCGTGAAGGCATCCGGGATAAAACCATCGCTGAGACCGCCGTCCGCATCCTCCGTGAAGAAGATCCCACCGCGATGTTCGTCTACTTTCATCAGACCGATGCCACCGGTCATGCGATCGGCTTCAGCCCTGAAGTGCCCGAGTACATCACCGCCATCGAGAACATTGACAGTCGCGTTAACTCCCTGTTGCAGGCTGTTCAGTCACGACCGAATTTCAAGCATGAGGACTGGCTCACAATCGTCTGCACCGATCATGGCGGTTTGAAACGCAGTCACAGCGATGGCCTGAATGTACCGGAAATCCGTCGCGTCTTTCTGATTGCCCACGGCCCTTCCGTAGCACCCGGCAAAATCTCGCAGCAGGCCTACCTGGTGGACGTCACCGCGACTGCGTTACAGCACCTGCTGGGCGAAGTCGATCCCAAATGGCAGCTCGACGGCAAACCAGTCGGTCTCAAAGCGACGAAGTAATTCACAGACCGTCCTTGAAGTAGACGTAAAAAAACGGGCCCCCTCGTCTTGTGAGGGGGCCCGCATCACTTCTACCAGATCGTGATTAACTTCAAGCCGATTTCTTCAGATCCTCTTCAGTGCCTGATTGAATTCGACCCTCGGAAAGCTTCAGGGTCCTGCGGGCGCATCCCGCAGCGGAGAGGTCATGCGTAACCATGATGATCGTCCGGCCCTCTTCATTGAACTGCCGCAAAAACGACAGGACCTGATCCCGGGTATCGGGATCAAGGTTTCCCGTCGGTTCATCGGCCAGGATGATCGAAGGGTCGTTCGCGAGCATCCGGGCCAGAGCCACGCGCTGCTGCTGTCCGATACTCAGCTCACTCGGTTTATGCTGCAGACGATCCTGCAGGCCCACGGTGGCCAGCAGTTCCTCGGCCCGCTGCTGTCGCTCCGTTTTATACTTCTGCGACAGCATCATGGGGACCTGCACATTCTCTATCGCCGTCAGATAGGGGATCAGGTTGAATGTCTGAAACACAAACCCGAGCTTATTCTGACGGACTTCGGCCCGTTGTTCGACGGGGAGATCGTAGATCGATTCCCCGTCCAGCAGAATCCGTCCCTCGGAAGGGGCGGACATCGCTCCCAGCATTGACAGCAGCGTCGTTTTGCCACTGCCACTGGGGCCGATGATCGAAACAAAATCTCCCCGCGGAATGTCGACACTGGTGGAATCCAGGGCCACGACTTCGTCCTGTTTCTTGCGGTAGACTTTTTTGACGTTTTCTAACTTCAACATGCGGTTAGACCTCCTTGAAACAGAGACAGGGATCGAGGCGGGATGCCTGGCGTGCCGGAAAGTAACTGGCCGCCAGTGTGACCAGAACCGCCACCGCTGCCGCGACCAGTGCCAGACCGGGAACCGGAACGACGGCAACATCCGCAAAGGCAGGACCCAGGAAGACAGCAATCACGCTGCCCAGGATATACCCGCAGATACCACCGGCCAGACCCAGCAGCGCTGCTTTCGCCAGGAAGAGCCGCGTGACGAAACGTGGCGTCGCTCCCAGTGCCATCAGCGTACCGATTTCCCGGCGGCGTTCGATGACATTTGCGAAACTCGCGCTGGCCATACTCGCACCACCCACGGCAATCAGAATTGCCAGGAACAGGTACGACAGGTTCGTCATCATCCGGTTAATCGAAACCTGCGTCTCGACCACGTTGGCGATGGTGACCACCTTGGTACCAGGCAGCAGTTTTGACAGATCGCCTACCAGGCCATTGGCCACATCCTCGCAGCAGCCCATCACTTCGATGATGTTCACAACCGGACCCGCAGAGGACAGCCGCTGGACGGTATGCAGGTGAGCAAACACCCGGCTGTCATCCACAGTACCGGTTGCAGGGAGTACGGTCAGGACGTTGAACGACTCTCCCAGCAGTTCCAGTGAATCACCGGCTTTGAAGTTGTTGGCAGCAGCGAAGTCCGATCCCAGAATGACTTCCGATTTATTCAGATGCTGCAGCGAACGTCGCTCGGCCAGGGCCTCGGGGGAATCCTGGTTTTCGTCAGCAACGTTGATCTTCGCTTTACAGCCTTCGTGCTTTTTGAAGAGCATTCCGCCCCCCGACCAGGCATTCATCTTCTGAATTTCTGATTGAGGCAGAATCCCCGTCAGAATCACATCCTGGTCGTCGACTTTGGTCGGGACACACAGTTTCGGCGTAATCGCTTCTACGCCGGTAAGTCCCGCCAGCGCCAGTTCGGCCACGTGTTCTTCAGGAATCGTTTCCTGGTGCATGTCCGCAGCGTAGTAGTCCTGCAAGGTGACTCCCTGGGGGAGAATTAATACGTTGGCTCCCAGTTCGTCGAGTTTGCCGGCTACCTCTTGTTCAGAAAAGATCGTGACGTTGCGGATCGCCACCAGCGCTGTCACACTCAGGATGATCGCCAGCAGACTGGCAATCAACGCCGTGGGACGCTCCTTCAGTTCTTTCCAGATCATGGTGCTCATTGTCATGAGAAACCTCCTTCAGTGAGTGAGACGGTCTATTCTTTACAGTGCTTACAGCCTTCCACGCCACAGCTCTTGCCCGCTTTTTTGAGCTCGGCGATCAACTGCTGGCTGGTAACCTTGCCGCTGTATTGACCAATCATCACACCCGGAGGCGCCATGAATACGATTGACGACTCCTGTGAAGCCGGCACTTCCAGTTCTTTCAGGAAGTCACCTTCACCCGGTGCACTGCGGTCGACGGTGACGACTTCTACCACGTCCTTGTAACAGGGAACCGCTTTGAATGCCTGCACGCCCGCAGGTACGCCTGTGTTTCCGCCAGGATTGACACAGAGCAGAACCATTTTGCGGCTCTGCAGGTTCAGCATGCAGCGGGCCTTGGTCGGAGACACGAAGGCCTGCTGAATGTAATCGTCGTTGATCTGTTTCACGAACGATCCGGTGATGGCACCATTGGGAGCGACCGCCAGCGTCAGCGGCATCGGTGCCCGGGAGACACCGTACTCTTCAATTATCTTCTGTTCTTTAGGATCGTTGGTATTCACGGCGACAAAAGAGGTGGTCTCTTTCTTGCCGTTCAGGTTCTGCGACAGCGTATTCCACATGTTTTTCGTCGCGTCATCCTGATCTTTGTAGAACATGATGAACGTGTATTTGTTCTGTTGCGAAGCTGTAGCACGCGAGCTTTCGGCTCGACTCAAGGCAGCGACGCGGGGTACCTCTTCAGCCATCGATACCGTGGTCAGAGAACTCAGCAGAGTTCCGGCGGCCAGCAGGCGGATACCGTTAACTTTGAACAGTCTGAGAATCGAAGGAGTCATCATAACGATCATTTTCCTTGTCAGTAGTGGGAATGAATAAATCTATTTTGGTGAGAGGAGTCAGCGACGGACGTGGAACGTGCTCCGTGTGAAGATCTGTGGTCTTCTGCTGGATTTAGCGCAGCGCTGTTCTCCTCGGTATATCAACTGAAAGACAACTCTGGTTCAGCATCCAGAGCGATCGCCTGCGCAGAGCAGGCCACGAGAATTTATAAACGCAAGGGGAGCGTCAGCGGCGTCTGTGATGTGTCCCTGGAGAAAGAATCCAGGACGGTGAAACGCGACCCGTCCTGATCATGATTGACCACAATTCCGGGAAGTGGTGTCACACTGATGAGTGGCACTACGGGTGCATTCGGTGCAAAAACCTGATCGGCCATGTGACAGATACAGGGACAGTCATGGTGATCATCATGCGAGGATTCACTGCGGATCTCTGCCGACTTCGAGGTATGTACGCAACAACTGCAATTCGAAGCGGGAGCGAGACAGACTTCGCCTGCGGTGGAAACAGCTTCATCGCAGCCGGCCAGACCATGTCCCCAGCAGACGGGGCACGGTTGCAGCAACAGTGCGATCATTAAAAGGCGAAGCAGTTTCATCTGTCTGTCAGATCCAGCGTAAAGTATCAGCAAACCGTTTCCTGAGAGATTGAATTTCCATTCAGGAGCATGTGTTGTGTGCGCCCCGATTCAGGGGACATAACCAATGTTGATATCGTCTGCCGAACTTATTCCGCTTGATCTCATCTGATCAGTTATAACGTTTGTGCCGGTTTGTCAGGGGGCAGCCAACAAAGACGATGCCGGACTCCCACACTCTATATGTTCCCTATGTTTTCAGCCGTGGCAGTCCTCATTGACTCAACAATCAGGAGCGATTTCGCCGGGCACTCACACTGGATGTCGATGTCATGTTTTGTTCCAGATTTCTGAAAAGGATATGGATGTAAAGTTTATAAGTATATAAATATAAGATACTTGAGAAAAATTAAATCCATGCATGAGGTGCATGGTATGTATGCTGGTAATGTATTAGACATATCGCAGTCTCCGTCTAGAATTAAAGTGTCTCAGGAACAGTCCTGGTCGAGGACACTCCATTTCACTCTAATTACTGACAGGAGATGTGATGACTAGTTACTTTGCTCGCTCAATGCAGAAAGGCACAGTGCTGGTGTTATGCGTCGCCAGTTCTGCGTTCGCACAGAATCACCCGCCCCACGCGAAACAGACTCAATCAGAGGTTCACAAACAGCATCCCCATGTGGCCGCACTGAAAGGTGACAAAGAGGGAGCAGGCGCCAAGTGCCCGGTCATCGGCCACGCCCAGGGCCAGCGACATACCGCCGCCACAGCCGGAAACATGTCTATTGGTGACTGGTGGCCCAACCAGTTGAACCTCGATATCCTGCATCAGAATTCCCAGAAGAGTAATCCGCTCGGCAAAGATTTCAACTACGCCGAAGAGTTTCAGAAACTGGATCTGAAAGCCGTCAAGAAAGATATCAAACAGCTGATGACCACTTCTCAGGACTGGTGGCCGGCAGACTACGGACACTACGGTCCCCTCTTCATCCGGATGGCCTGGCACAGTGCCGGTACCTACCGGGTTACCGACGGACGCGGCGGTGCATCAGATGGTACCCAGCGCTTTGCACCGCTCAACAGCTGGCCCGACAACGCCAACCTGGACAAGGCCCGTCGCCTGCTCTGGCCGATCAAGCAGAAGTACGGTCAGAAAATCTCTTGGGCCGACCTCATGGTTCTGACCGGAAACGTTGCATTGGAGTCCATGGGCTTTGAAACCTTCGGCTTCGCCGGCGGACGCGAAGATGTCTGGGAACCTCAGAAAGATGTTTACTGGGGACCAGAGAGTGAATGGCTCGGACGGAAACGGTACGAGAATGAAGACAAACTCGAAAACCCGCTCGCAGCAACCCAGATGGGGCTGATCTACGTCAACCCGGAAGGACCTGCCGGCAAACCCGATCCACTGGCAGCCGCTCACGCCATCCGCGAAACTTTTGGCCGTATGGCGATGAACGATGAAGAAACCGTCGCCCTGATCGCCGGCGGACACACCTTCGGCAAAGCCCACGGTGCCGCCAGCCCCAAAGGCAATGTCGGTCCCGAACCAGAAGGAGCTGGTCTGGCTGAACAGGGACTCGGCTGGAAGAATAAATACGGTAAAGGAAATGCCAGCGATACCATCACCAGTGGTCTGGAAGGTGCCTGGACTTCAACCCCCACACAGTGGTCCAACGGCTACTTCGATAATCTGTTCGGTTACGAATGGAAACTGGTCAAAAGCCCCGCCGGTGCGTGGCAGTGGACTCCCAAAGAAGAATCGGCAAAAGGAACGGTTCCGGATGCCCACGATCCTTCCAAGTCGCACGCACCCATGATGTTCACCACTGATCTGGCGTTAAAGATGGATCCCGCTTACGGGAAGATCTCCAAACGCTTCCACGAAAATCCGGATCAGTTCGCCGCAGCCTTCGCGAAGGCCTGGTATAAGCTGACGCACCGTGACATGGGACCCGTCTCGCGCTGTCTCGGTCCCGAAGTTCCCCAGGCACAGATCTGGCAGGATCCCGTACCCGCCGTCGATCACAAACTGGTCGACAAGCAGGACATCGCAGAACTCAAACAGAAAATCCTGGCTTCCGACCTGACTGTCCCACAGCTGGTTTCAACCGCCTGGGGTTCCGCTTCCACCTTCCGTGGCAGTGATTATCGTGGTGGTGCCAACGGAGCACGTATCCGGCTCGCACCGCAGAAAGACTGGAAAGTCAATCAGCCTGAAGAACTGGAAAAAGTTCTGCAGACGCTGACAAACATTCAGAAGGAGTTCAATAAGGCTCAGACAACCGGCAAGCAGATCTCCCTGGCTGACCTGATCGTACTTGGCGGATCAGCCGCTGTGGAGAAAGCAGCCAAGGCCGCCGGTCATGATGTGAAGGTTCCCTTCTCACCCGGTCGGACCGATGCCACCCAGGAAATGACCGACGTGGAATCCTTCTCTGTGCTCGAGCCGCAGGCAGACGGCTTCCGCAATTACTACTCGCACGGATTGACGACGCCGGCTGAAGAGCTGCTGGTCGACCGGGCAAACCTGCTCTCGCTGACAGCGCCGGAAATGACGGCCCTCGTCGGTGGTATGCGTGTGCTGGATACGAATGTCGGCGTTCCGGGGCTGGGAGTGTTCACAAAACAGCCGGGCACCCTGTCTAACGACTTCTTCGTGAACCTGCTCGACATGGATACCAAATGGCAGAAGTCACCCATGTGTGATCACTTCTTCGAAGGTCGGGATCGCAAAACCGGACAGGTCAAGTGGACGGCCAGCTCTGTGGACCTGGTGTTCGGTTCGAACTCACAGTTGCGGGCGATCGCCGAAGTCTATGCCAGCGAAGATGGTAAAAAACGGTTCGTGGAAGACTTCGTCTCCGCCTGGACCAAAGTTATGAACCTCGACCGGTTCGACCTGGATCCGGCTCTGAAGAAGGCGGCTCCCACAGCCAGCCTGAGTCAGCGCTAGATCTGACGATCAACGCCTGAAACGTTGACGCGAACGGGGGAGTAGGTCTAACGGCCTGCTCCCCTTTTTTGATTACTGTCCGCGTCTCATTTCTGCTTGAGAAAGCTCCGCTCTGTCGCAACCGGATCCGCATCATCCCAACGCTGCAGCCAGGTTTGCAGTTCCCCTTTCAACCGCTTCAACACCGGTGCCATTTCCGGCTTGTCGACGAGATTCGCCAGCTCTTCCGGATCCGCCTGACGGTCATACAACGCCCATTCCGGACGATGGTGTAGTCGCTGCACCAGTTTGTTATGGGTCTGGCGTTTCGTCTTTTGAGCTCTGCGGACCCACGAACCCGCGGTGTCTGCGCGGCCCTGTGAGTTACCGGCTTCAAGCCACTCAAGTGCCTGGGTCAGTGTGGTATTGGAAGTGATCTCCTGGTCTGCACGCGGCGACCAGATCAGCGTATAGCGCTGGTCGCGGATCGAACGGATCGGAAAAATCCGTTCCCGGTTATCAATGATGTTGCAGTTCGTGAAGGCACCGTAGGCGTATTCATGCACCCTCTGGTCGCCGCCCGTCAGGTTGATCCACTGACTGCGTCCGTCAAAATCCTGATCGTCAGGCTGGCCTCCCGCAGCGGTGAGCAACGTGGGAGTGATGTCGGCCAGCCACATCAGTTGGGAGTTGCGTTTCCCTTCCGGGATGACTCCAGGCAGCGCGACCACAACGCCGGTAGCCAGACCATCATCGAAACAGGTCCACTTGGAAAAAGGAAACGCATTCCCCTGCTCGGAACAGAACAGGACCAGCGTGTTGTTCGCAAGTTGTTCTTCCTTCAGTACGGTCCGCAGCTGTCCCAGCAGATCATCCAGATTGGTGATCTCCGCGTAATGTTGGACCAGTTCTCTGCGATAGGCCCGCGTATCAATGGTGTCGGCGTTGAGTGATAATCCCTGCAGATCATATCGGCTGGGGTCACCCGTTGTATAAGGTCCGTGCGCATCATGCGAGGCAACGACCAGGCAGAAAGGCTGACCCGCCTCGCGGGCGGTCGTCATGTACTCCCGTGCCAGCTTGACTGCTTGGGGGTTCGCATTTTCCTGCTTGGACAAACTGCCGACATTGTCGAAGGGATAGCACTCGTTCGGACCGATGTGACGCTTCCCCAACAGACCCACACGATAACCCAGCGGTTTCAGATAATGCGGCAGACTCTTTGTCCCTTTGACCGACTTGGAATGATTGGGCATCGCCCGCGTCCGCCAGACAGTACGACCACTGTAGAGTTCCTGCCGGAAGGGAGCACACATCGCGACGTTGCAGTACACGTTGTCCAGTCGCATGCCGTCCCGCGCGAGTTGATCGAGGTGCGGTGTCTGCGCCTGACCACCCCACGCGCCCAGTGAATCGCGGTCGATGTCATCGCCCAGCAGGATCAGAATATTCGGCGGTGCTGCTTCAACGTCCGTTTCTGCAGACCAGGCACAGAACAGCAGCAGTACCAGAATTCCACTCACAACAGGAACGCGCATCATCGAACCACCCATGGCTTGAGAACATCTGGAGAAAGATCACCGTAATCCACAAAGCATCCACGGAAAGACGCTCGGCCGGATCGCGCAGTGATGCACAACCCGGTCGAGTCTGTTCCCTGAATCCAACGGGATTACATGTTGATCTCATACCCCTTGCGGTTTTCGCGGGAGAGGAATGAGTTCGCCTGATCGTCGCCGATAATCTCGCGTTTCTTCGGATCCCAGTTGAGATCGCGACCAAGACGCATGGAGATATTCGAGAGATGGCAGATTTCCAGCATCCGGTTATGCGACCAGACATCCGAAATCGGCTGCTTGCGGGATTTCATTCCCTCAATGAAGTTAGCGGTGTGGTTTTCACTCACTTTGCCGCCGTACACAGCTTCAATCGCGCCGTCTGGCAGCGGATTGTCTTTCAGCGCTTCAACGGGGGCACCCACAATTTTGCCCCGGTTGACGAAGAATCGGCCTTTGGTCCCTTCGAACAGAATGCCGTTATCTCCCTCGCTGGTGATAATCATTTCCACGTCTTCAGGCATGTCGACCTTGATACGGAAGCTCGTGGCGGCATTGTACTGATCGTTGACGACCGGGAAACCGTCTTTGTATTCCACAGGCAGTTCGTAACTGACGGGGGAAATCTTGCTGGGGCCGGTGTCGGTGGCGCCCAGTGCCCAGCAGGCGATATCGACGTGATGGGCACCCCAGTCGGTCAGCTTACCGCCGGAATACTCGTGCCAGTTACGGAATGAATAGTGGCAGTTGCTGTAAAGCGGCACTCCCCCGCCGTAACCTTCACGCATTTCAGGCAGGGCCCGATAAGCGACCTTCGGAGCAGGTCCCAGCCAGAATTCATAATCCAGGCCTTCCGGAACTTCCGCTTCGGGAATTTTAGGAGACCCTTCCATGCCATTGATGCCACAGGTCACTTTCTGAACCTTACCAATCCGACCATCGCGGATCAGGGCAATCGCCTGCAGGAATCGCTGTCCCGATTCAGATCGCTGCATGGTTCCCACCTGGAACACGCGACCGGTCTGCTTGACCATCTTTTCGATCAGCTTGCCTTCGTCGATGGTCAGCGTTAATGGTTTTTCGCAGTAAACGTCTTTGCCCGCCAGCATCGCTTCGACAGCGATTTTGGTATGCCAGTGATCGGGAGTCGCAATCATCACAGCATCGATATCCTGACGATCGAGCACCTTGCGGTAATCTTTATAAGCGTCCGGTTTTTTATCCTGCTTCTTGACCAGCTTCTCAACATTCGCACCCAGTACGTTTTCATCCACATCGGCCAGTGCCGCAAAGTCGGCGAACTTGGTTGATTTGTTGGTGATCGCCCAACCCTGGTTGCGCAGACCAATGGTCGCAAACACCGGACGTTCGTTGGGTGACTCATATCCCATGGCCCGATTGAGTGAAGGGCTCAGAATACCGGCAGCACCCGCAAAGGCGACTCCCTGGATAAAATTGCGGCGCGACATTTTTTGAGAAGTTGACATTCAGTGAAATCCTCTTGGAGAAATTAAACGGAAATAGAAGTTCTGCAGATAAATACAGGCTCACTCTGTTCGCGTGCGAGACGGAACAGGGACCCTGTGGGGATCATTAATTGTAGCTGATGCTCCACCCCGAGTACACAGTAATCATTGTCTGACAGAATTGAAGTAGAGTCCTGAAATCAACTTTGGAACAGTCTATTCTGGATTCGGAATCCTTCCTCAGGAATATTCAAAGTCCCATCATAGCTCGACGACTTTTCTAAAAAAACTTTCCAATTTCGATGCGAAGTTTTTATCATAAAAGACAGTGTACGACTGCTTATTTCTTCGTGATCGGGAACAGACCCGTCCCGACCGCGACTGTTAAAATGAAAGACCCTTCCATGGAACGCAAATCCGCATCTGAATTCGATCAGAAAGTTCTGGACCTCTACGACGACTATGCCCACGGCCGACTCAATCGGCGGGATTATATTAAACAACTCGGTGCTTTCGCTGTCGGAGGCCTGACGGTGGAAGGCCTGCTGGCCAGTCTCTCTCCCAACTACAGCTGGGCCGAACAGGTCAAACCTGATGACCCACGCATTAAAACCGAACGCATCACCTACGACTCCCCCGACGGAGCCGGTAAAATGAAAGGTCTGCTGGCCTGGCCCGCAAAGGGAGAAAAATTCCCCGCGGTCCTCGTGATTCACGAAAACCGGGGCCTGAATCCCTACATTGAAGATGTGGCCCGCCGCCTCGCTGCACAGGGGTTTCTGGCTCTGGCTCCCGACGCTTTAACGCCCCTGGGTGGTTATCCCGGAAACGATGACGAAGGCCGTACCATGCAGCGGAAACGGGAACCTGAAAAAATGAAAGAGGATTTCGTCGCAGCCGCGAAACTGCTCGACAAACATGACAAGTCCACAGGCAAAGTAGGCGTGGTGGGATTCTGCTTCGGTGGGGGCATGGTCTATCAGGTGGCGCTCGAACTCCCCGACGTCATCGATGCCGGCGTCCCCTACTATGGTCGTCAGCCCGATGCTGCCGAGGTTCCCAAACTCAAGACACCCCTGCAGATTCACAACGCATCACTGGATCGACGCATCATGGCTGGTGCTCCCGAACTGGAAGCCGCTCTGAAAAAGAACGACAAACCGTTCGAGGCCTATGTCTACGAAGGCGCGAATCATGGCTTCCATAACGACACCACTCCCCGCTACGACGAGAAGTCCGCAGAACTCGCCTGGAAACGAACAATCGACTTCTTCAAGAAACAGCTCGGGGAACAGAGTTGATCTATTAGAGAACTCCATCATTCAAATAGTAAATAAAAAAGGGAGACCTATCTCATCAGGATAGATCTCCCTTTATTTAAGTTGCAGCAGTTATTAAACCCGCTGGATCACAGCAAACAACGCCTGCGGTCCCCCTTCCGAGAAGTGGGTATCCGCGTCTTCCCGCGTGACGAAACGACAGTCAACGATCGACTGCACCTGCCAGCCCTCCTGGAAGGTGGCACGCAGTTCTTCGCTGCTCACGCGTCGCGGTCCTTCACCTGCAGGCTCCTTGTCGCTGAAGCACTGCAGATAAAGCGTCGCCCCCGGTTCCATCACCTGGGCCAGTTCACTCAGATAACGCACTCGATCTTCATTCGAGAGAATGTGGAAGAATCCACAGTCAAGTACATTGTCAAACAGCTGATTCAACTCTGAAAGCTGCAATGCGTTCTGTTGCAGGAACGTTGCCCGCAGACCCCGTTCGGTTGCCTTGCGATTGGCTTCCGCAATGGGGGCTGCCAGCAGATCAATACCGGTCACTTCGCAATCCTGAGCCGCGAAGAACAGCGCATTCTCTCCCGTCCCACAGCCGACGTCCAGCACGCTGCCCCGGATGCGGTCAGCCACCTTCACAAACTCCGGCTGCGGTTCACCAATGTCCCAGGGAGGCCTCTCTTCTGCGTACATCTGTTCGAAGTTCTCGGCAGGAGTGGTCTCTCTGTCAGCCGGACCAGAGGAAGCCGAGTCGGAACTGTTCGCGTTAGACTGGCTGCGGGAAACATGTTCGTCGGATGGTAACATCGCATTGGTCTCCTGGTTCAAAACGGCAGCATCCCCGCCGGCCACTGCAGGCTGGCGAGCGAAACGCCGCAGCACCACGTAGAAGACCGGGGTCAGGAACAGACCAAACAGGGTAACTCCCAGCATACCACTGAAGACCGCGGTCCCCAATACCCGTCGCATTTCAAAACCGGCACCGGTGGCGATAAGCAGCGGAATCACACCCAGAATGAAGGAGAACGCCGTCATCAGAATCGGCCGCAGTCTTAAACGACAGGCCGCAACAGCGGCTTCAAACCGGTCCTTACCCGCGTCTTCTTCCGCCTTGGCAAATTCCACGATCAGAATCGCATTCTTACAGGCCAGACCCACGAGTACGATGAACCCGATCTGCGTCAGAATGTTATTGTCCATGCCACGGAACCAGATCCCCATGATGCCGAACAGCAGACACAAAGGCACAATCAGAATGATGGCCAGTGGCAACAGCCAGCTTTCATACTGGGCTGACAGCGTGAGGAATACAAACAGCACCGCCAGCGGGAACAGGAATACAATCGTATTTCCTGCCTGCCGTTCCTGGAATGCGAGTTCAGTCCACGCATAACCGAATCCGGGGGGCAGACTCTGCTCCGCCAGCTGTTCCATCGTTGTCAGCGACTGTCCCGTACTGAAACCGGGTACGGTATCACCATTCAGGTCAGCAGCAGGGAACAGGTTGTAACGCACCAGGCGGTCCGGTCCCGCTGTTCGCTTCAACTGCACTACCGAACCCAGCGGAATGCTCGTGCCCCGGGCACTGCGGGTGCGCAGGCGGAGAATGTCGCTCGGTTCGTCACGGAACTCAGGTTCCGCCTGTGCCGTCACGCGATACGTACGACCCAGGAAGTTAAAGTCGTTCACGTATACTGAGCCCAGGTAGACTTCCAGTGCATCGAAAATGTTGTTAATCGGAATATCCAGCATCTGTGCCTTGGTCCGGTCCACCTCCGCATAAATCTGCGGCACGCTCGTTCGGAAGTTTGAATAGACCTGCACCAGCCCGGGCTGTTGATTGGCTTCCGCCACCATCCGCTCGGTAACCTGGTTGAGGGCAGCCACGCCGGCGCCACTCTGGTCCTGCACATACATCTTATATCCGCCACCACGACCGATCCCACGGACCGGGGGCGGGGGAATGATGAAGATCTGCGCTTCATTGATTGAAGAGACTTCACGCCGCAGGTCTCCGATAATCGCATCCAGGTTCCGTCCCCGCTTGGCCCGCTCCTTGGCATCCTCCAGTGGGAGGAACGTCACCGCGGCGTTGGGACTGATCGTAAACGTCGATCCCGACAGACCGGCAATTCCGACGGAATGTGCGACACCATCGATCTCACTCCCGATTTGCGCAACCTGTCTGGTAACCACATCGGTTCGCGACAGAGAAGCCCCATCAGGCAGCCGGATACTGACAATCAGATACCCCTGGTCCTGGGCCGGAATGAATCCTGACGGAACCATACCAAAGCTGTACCAGGTCGCCACCAACAGGCCGCCATAAAGTATCAGCGACAGTGCCGACACACGAATGATGCGGGAAATAAAGCCCGCGTAAACGTTTCCGGTAAAGTCAAAGAAGCGATTGAACCCTCGGAAAAACCAGCCGAAGAAGAAGTCGACCAATTTTCCCATCTTGTTCCGCTCGGCGTTCTTCGGTTTGAGCAGTAACGCACACAGAGCCGGGCTCAAGGTCAGTGATACGAATGTTGAAAACGCAGTCGAGATGGCAATCGTCATCGCGAACTGCCGGTAGAAGCGACCACTCATGCTCGGTACGAACATGGTCGGCACGAACACGGCAATCAGCACCAGGGTTGTCGCGATCAGCGCAGAGCCGACCTCGTCCATCGCTTTATGTGTGGCTTCGCGCGGCGAATAACCATCGCCAATCAGACGTTCCACGTTCTCCACCACCACGATGGCATCATCCACCACAATCCCGATCGCAAGCACCAGCCCGAACAGCGAGAGCGTATTCAATGAAACGCCCAGCACCTGCATCGCGGCAAATGTTCCGATCAACGAAATCGGAATTGCGATCACGGGAATGATCGTCGGTCGCCAGCCGTGCAGGAACAGGAACACGGTCAGCACCACCAGCGCAGTCGTGATATAGAGAGTTTCAAACACCTCCGCGATCGACTCTTCGACGTAGTCGGTCGGGTTGTAAGCAATCTCGTAGCCTACCCCTTCCGGGAAGTCCTTATTCAGATTGGCCATGGTCTGCTTCACTTCGGCTGCAGCATCCACCGCATTCGTACCGGGCCGCTGATAAATCAGAATCGCCACCGCAGGCTTCCCGTCCAGATAACTGATACGCGAATAATCCTGGGCTCCCAGTTCAATCCGGGCCACATCATTCAGACGCGTCACGCGACCATCATCGCCCCGTTTCACGATGATATCGCCGAACTCGCCCTCTTCGCGCAGACGACCCTGGGTGGTGACGTTCAACTGAAAATCACCAGAGGCATCAATGGGAGGCTGACCAATCACACCAGCCGCCACCTGCGCATTCTGTTGACGGATCTCTGAAACGATGTCGCCCACGGTCAGACCCACGTGCGTCATCTTCTCAATGTCGAGCCAGATGCGCATTGAGTATTCGTTACCACCGGCGACACGAATATCCCCCACACCATCCAGACGCATCAACGCGTCGCGAATGCGCAGGAAGGCGAAGTTACTGATGTAAAGCTGATCCCGGCTGTTATCGGGTGAGTTCAAGTGCACCACCATCAGCATGTCGGGAATCTGTTTGCGGGTGGTCACACCAATCTGGCGCACCGCTTCAGGCAGCCGCGCTTCCGCAACCGCGACCCGGTTCTGTACCAGCACTTGCGCGTCGTCGAGGTTGGTTCCCAGCTGAAACGTGACGGTCAGCTGCATGGTACCGTCACTACTCGAGGATGATTCCATATACAGCATGTTGTCCACGCCGTTCATTTCCTGTTCGATCGGTGTCGCCACCGTATCCGCGATCACCTGGGGCGTCGCACCTGGATAACTGGCGCGAACCACAATCGTCGGCGGTGCCACATCGGGATACTGGGAGACCGGCAATGAGAAGTACGCCAGACCTCCTACCAGAACAACGATGAAGGAGAGCACCGACGCAAAAATGGGGCGTTCAATAAAGAAATGGGGGAACTTCATGGATTGTTCCTCGGCTTTCCAAACAATGAACTGACCTTGGGGGCCGGCTTCGTCGGCAGGGGATCGGGTTCGGGTGAGATCCATTGCTCAGGCGGCAAGGGACTGTAATCGTTGGGCAGGCCATCTTCGACGACTTCAATTTTCCCGGGTTTTACCTGGACCTCCATCTCCGGACGTACCAGCAGCAGACCGGCGATGATGAGTTGCTCATCCCCTTTCAGACCCTCACGGACCACGCGCAATCCATCCACGATTGGCCCCGGTTGAATCACGCGCTGCTCGACTTTGCCATCCACCACGACATACACAAACTGTGACGACTGATCGGTGCCCACCGCAGAGTCGGGAATCAGGATCGCATCATAAGCGGCACTTCCCGGAATCCGGATCCGGGCAAACATCCCCGGCAGCAGCGTCCCGTTTTTGTTCGGGAAAATAGAACGTGCCCGCATGCTGGCGGTATCCACGTCAAACCGGTTGTCTACAAAGTCCATGTGTCCCTGGTGAGGAAAACCTTTCTCATCCACCAGTCCGAGGAAGACCGGGTTTTTAGCCACCCGGGAACTGGCACGTTTACCGTTCTGAGCCAGTCGCGTGTATTTCAAAACTTCCTGCTCGTTGGCATCGAAGTTACAGTAGATCGGTGCGACTGAAGTGATCGTCGTCAGCATCGTCGAAGTGGAAGTACCTCCGCTGACGAGGTTCCCTTCCGTGACATGTTTCTTACTGATTCGTCCCGTGACGGGAGCATAGATTCGCGTGTAATCCAGATTCAGTTCGGCTGTCTCAACTTGTGCTTTCGAAGCTTCGATGACCGCCAGTGCGGTTTCAATGGCTGCCTTGGCAGAACTGATGCCTGCCTGGCTCGCTTCCACATTCGCCTTCGCCTGCAGAAAAGCCGCTTCCAGCTGATCGAGCTCATCCTGCGTGGTCACGTTCTTGGATTTAAGCGAGCGCGCCCGCTTGACCTGGGCAAATGCCAGTTCCAGTTGCGCCTGTGTCTGCTCCTTCTGAGCATTCGCTTCTTCCAGTTGTGCGCGTGCCTGTACCAGTTGCGAATTCGACTGACTGAGTGTCGCTTTGGCAAGACTCAGCTCCGCTTCGAAAGGACGGGGATCAATCACGAACAGCAGCTCGCCTTCATTGACCATCTGCCCTTCATCAAAGTGGGTTGATTTCAGGTAACCGCTGACCCGCGCCCGCACTTCGACAAAGTCGATTGCTTCCAGTCGACCGGTGTAAGCGTCCCATTCCACAATCTGCTTGACGACCGGCTTGGCGGTCGTCACAGTGGGGGCCACTTTCTGGGGTGGGGCAGTCTGGGCTTCGTTGCATCCCGACAGGCTGACACACAGTCCGCCCAACAGGACCAGGGATATACTCGTTAAATACTTCATTGAACCCGCCGATGGTTAATTGACTCTGAAGGAAGGCAGTTTTCGGAAAAGTGATGCTGGCTTTCGGAGCGCCCTGTTTTCCGAGGTGGTACACACTTACGACGATAATCGGTAAGCCTGGCTAATAGTTTATACGAAAACTATTCACATGAAGTTTATGCGAGATGTCAATATGAGGCAATTGCAGAATTCAGATTTTTCAACAGAAAATCGGAAGGCCCGTTCTTCCTAACTGCAGGAAGCTATTCAGGATGTGACTGTCCAGAATGATTGTCCTGGACACTTGGTTTTAGCCCCGTAGCAGAGAGTTCGTCGGGGAGCTGTGAACCCTGAGACCGTCGTTTCTGGCCCGTTTTCAGCAGGAATACTGAGCCAGAAACATGCTGACCGTCGACTCGACAAGCTGTTTCTTCTGTACTTCCGTCAGTGGCGCTTCCTTGCCGATCAGCGGAGGCCAGAAGGCAAAGGATTGAATCAGTCCCAGGAACTGCTTCGCCGCCAGTTGGGCATCAGGAATCTGCAGGTTACCCTCCTGATGTGCTGTTTCCAGCCAGACGATTAGCCCAGCCTCGAACTGGGTCGAATCAATCATCATCTCACGAGCCAGGTCCGGCGACTGCAAAAACCGGGAAAGCGTAACCCGGGCCAGGTCCTGAAATTCGGGAGAAGCCATCAGATCGACGGCCGTCTGACCGATGTCGCTCAGCTGCGTGGCAATGGGTTCACCAGGAGTATAGTCAGAGACTTCGATCAGCTGACAGCGCGACATCAGTTCATCCACAATCGCAGCGAACAGATCTTCCTTGCTGGGAAAATGATTGTAAACCGTTCTCTTGGAAACAGATGCGACTTCTGCAATCCGGTCCATGCTGGTGTTGTCGAAACCGTTCTGCTTCAACTCCGAAACGGCGGCCTCCATGATTGCGGCTCGTTTCCGGTCTGTCAGTCTTCCCTTGTTTGCCGATTTTGACATCATAAAAAAAGTACACTTTGCGGTTTACATACTTCGATAAAAAACTACACTACCCGGTGTAGTTTACTTGCGCTTCTACCCAATTCACATAGCGACCACGGAAATTATGAACGTTCCCTGCTCGGTTCTGCTGATAGCAGTAGCCATCTTATCAACAGCCTGTGATTCATCCAGTCAAATCGAATCAAAACCCAAAGCCCCCCGGCCGGTCTCAATTTTTATGCTCCACGAGATGACCCCGGTTTCCCATTCGCTCGTCACTGGATCGGTGGGTGCCTGGAAGATCGAGAAAATCGGATTCGAAATTTCGGGACGCGTCGAAAGCGTGCTTGAGCCCGAAACCGAAATCGAAGGCCGCGTACTCGACCAGGGGAGTGGCAAAGTGCTGGTGCCGGGTACCGTCCTGGCTCGACTGCACGACGAACGGTACAGCATTGCCGTCGATTCCGCCCGGGCTGCCGTCGATGTCGCCTTGCAAAGAAAAAAAGCGATGCAGGTGGAAATCGCCGAAGGTCTTCCCGCCCGCCTCGCTTCAGCCCAGGCGGAACAGCAACTGGCCAAAGCCGAGTCTCAGCGTACGGTGACCCTGGTCAGCAAAAAAGTCGCCACCCGTTCCGATTACGACCGGGCGATGGCCGAACTGCAGACCACAAACGCCACGGTAAAGAATCTCGAAGCAGAACTGAAAACCAAACAGGCGGAACTCAGTTCCCAGGATGCAGAGATCGAAAAAGCCCGCTTCCAACTCGCAGAAGCCGAACGCAATTTACGCGATACCGTCCTCTATTCCTCTTTTCGCGGACAGGTCGCCCAGGTACACGCGGTACCCGGTAGCTACCTCGATGCCGGTGATCCTGCTTTAACCATTCAGATCATGGATCCCATCAAAGTCGAGCTGGAACTCTCTGCAGCCATGTCGCGACGTTTTCATCGAGGCGACATTGTGCGGGTCATCGCCGAAAACAGCCAGGGACAGCAGACCGGGCTCGAAGGCTATGTCTATATGACCGACCCCAATGCGGATGCGGAGACCAGAACCTTCACCGTTACCCTGCTCGTGCGCAATCGCAAATCCCAACTCAAAATTCCCCGCGGCTATCCGTCTGAGAATATCGCCCGTACGAAAGATATCTGGCCTTTGAATTTCGCTCCGATTGTCAGCGGTGGTAACACGCTCATGACTGAAGAAAAAGCGATCAGACGAGACGCAAACGGCGCTTTTCTCTGGAAGATTACAAACCGCCGGGCAGGTGAAATCACCTCGTCTGCCAACCGCATCTTGAACGTCGAAAAAGTCCGCATCACCCCCGGCACCATTCGGGTTCCTTTCCTGGGAAACTGGTATTTCGTCCCTGTGGAAATTCAGCCAGGACAGAACTTTGATCCGCAACGTGATCTGGTGGCCGGGGAACTCAAGGTCAGCCAGGGGCAGCCAGACAACTGGAACGGACGTCACATCCTCCTCGATGAATCAAGTTGGCTGCTCAGGCCCGGCGATGTCGTCCGCGTCGGTCTCGATCAGGGAGCGACAACACCCGGACTCTACGTGCCCATGAAAGCCATCCGCCAGCAGGCCGGTAAAACGTCGATCTTCATAGTTGACGATGCTACTGAGCAGACCATGGCCCGTGAAGTCGAAATCCTTCTTTCCGAAAGCAGCTATCCTTCCTCGCGGGAAATGATGCTACGTCAGATCAGACCGGCCCCCGGAGTGAAGCTGCCTCCCCATGCCCGGGTCATTCTGGAAGGCATGCCCTTCCTCAGCGATGGTGAACCGGTGACAGTCGTCGGGAAACCGGAGGTCGTCCAATGAACATTCTCCCCGAATTTGCCATCCGCTATCGGACGATTGTTTTTACCATTGTCGGTCTGCTGGTCATCTGGGGCATCGTCTCCTTTCAGACCATGCCCCGCCGCGAAGACCCTGAATTTACCATTATGACCTGCGTCGTTACGACTCCCTGGCCGGGGGTCTCGGCGGAAAAAGTTGAAGAGCTGATTACCGATCCACTCGAAGAGGTCCTGGATGGCATCGAAGAGGTAGACGTTCTGCGTTCGACTTCCATCAACGGTCTGTCGACGATCTTTGTTGATCTGTATGACAACGTCTCCCCCGCGCACGTCGATCAGGTCTGGGATCAGGTACGCGCCCGTGTCCGGAACGTAGAGATGCCCGAGGAAAATATCACCCCCATCGTCACCGACGACTTCGGCGACACAAGCGTGATCCTCTTTGCCATCTATCAGAAACCGTTACCGGGCCAGACAGAGATTGACCCGCACCGCATATACACCGACCGGGACCTGGATCTCTATTCAGAACGCGTTCGCGATGCCCTTCGCCTGCTTGATGGCGTCGCCAAAGTCCAGCGGTTCGGCGTCCGGGAAGAAGCGATCTACATCGAGACTGACGCCGGCACCTGGTCGCAGTTGCAACTGACCACCGGCGATCTCAAAGATCTGATTTCCGACCGCAACATTATTGAAGCAGGAGGCCTGCTCGATACCGGCGATGGACGTTTCTATGTCAAACCGGGTGGAAAACTCGACGGCGTGAATGAAATCAACACGATCGTCGCTGATCTCTCCAGTTCGGACAAAGGTTCCAACCAGGTGTATCTGGATGATCTGGGGCTGAATGTCAGACGTGCTTACCAGGATCCCCCCTCGCTCATCTGCCGCTACAGTGATCCGGAGACTTCGCAGTCCGCAGTGATCGTTGCGGTCACCATGAAATCGGGGTCGAATATCATCGATATCTGTAATGCCTCCAAAGCCCGCCTGGAGGAAATGCAGAATGTGACCTATGAACTTCCGCCAGATCTCGGACTCGTGCCTATCTCCGACCAGTCCGAAAGTGTGAATAACCGCATTCATGATGTGATCATCAACGTCATTGAAGCAGTGATCATTGTGGTCGTGGTCGTCTACCTGGTCGTGGGCTTTCGCACCGCTACCGTCATGGCTGCTAACATCCCCTTTGTCACCCTGATAGCCGTCGGCGTCATCACGCTCTTCGGAGTCCAACTCGAGCAGATGTCGCTGGCCTCCATGATTATCTCGCTCGGTCTGCTTGTGGATAACGCGGTGCAGATCTGTGATCAGTCGCGCACCAACCAGATTGAAGGCATGGGACCGATTGAAGCCAGCGTCAGCGGTGCCCGCATGTTGGCCGCTCCCATGCTGAATGGAACCCTTACCACCATCGCCTCCTTCGTGCCGATGGTCATCTTCTTTGAGGGAGGCAATCGCGAGTTTATCTACAGTCTGCCGGTCACCCTCTCCGTGATGCTGGCCGTCAGTTGGGTTCTGGCGATGACCTTCTGTGTGATTCTCGCGGCCATGTTTATTCGCCCGCCCAAATCCAAAGATCAACCCGGTGCGCCCCTGGTCCGCTGCTTCTACTGGTTTAAAGGCCTCTTTCGCCGCAATCGGGCTGCCGACGAATTCTCCTGGAAATCGGAGAACCAGCATTACATCAGTCGGATTTACGGGGCTCTGGTTTCACAGGCCATAAAACATAAATTCCTCACGCTGGGTGTTTCCATCAGTCTCTTTTTCCTGGCACTCAAACTGCCGGTCAGTACCGAGTTCTTCCCCCAGGGAGAACGGGATCAGTTTGTCGTCGGCGTCTGGCTCCCGGAAAACGTGAGCATCGAACAGACCAATCAGGCCGCCAGGCAGGTTGAAGAACTGCTCCGTAAACTGAGCCCCACCACCGACGAAGCCGGCAATCAGGTCGAACGACTGCGGGCCATGCGCACCCTGGTCGGAGGCGGCGGCTCCCGCTGGTATCTTTCCTGGAACCCCGAATCCCGGAAAGCCAACTACGCTGAGATCCTGATTCGAACCTCCGATCCGAAACTCACGCACGACTTTGCCCAGCAGGTGCGTCAGGTCGCACTCACCGGCGATGCGGATCTGGGCATCGATCCGCTGCCGGGCATCCGCGTTGTCCCCATGGAGATGATGCTCGGACCACCGGCAGCACCGGTGGCCCTGCGGATTACCGGAAATGGCTTTGCAGACCTGCATAAACTCCGCGAGGTCGCCGGCCAGGTGGAGAAGCTGATCCGCGATCAGCCCGAGACCTGGAACACGCATGATTCCTGGGGCGCCGACGGCTACCAGCTGCAGGTCAACGTGGATGCCGACCGCGCCAGTCTGGCAGGAGTCAGTAATGCCCAGATCGCCTCGACCCTGAATACCTACTATTCGGGAAAACAGCTGACCATGTTCCGCGAAGGAGACTATTCGGTTCCCGTCTATTTCCGCCTGATTCCCGAGGGACGCAAATCCGTGTCGACCATCGAATCCGCCTACATCGAAGGTCGCAACGGCAAGGTTCCCATCAAATCGGTCGCAGCCTTCGAGTATGGCTGGGAACCCGCGGTCATCGAACGCCGCGATATGAACCGGACCATCGAAGTTTCTGCCCGCGTCGAACCCGGTGCCTCGGGAAATGATATCGTGAGCCGGATCATGTCCTCGGACGAATTCAAACAGATCGAAGCGAATCTGCCCAACGGGTTCCGCATCGAAATTGGCGGTGCACTCGAAGAATCGATGCAGGCTTCCGGCATGATGCTGAAAGCCTTCGGCATGTCCTTTGTAACCATCCTGCTCCTGCTGGTCATTCAGTTTAACAGCATCTCGAAGTCGATCATGATTATCTTCACGCTCCCCCTGGCATTGATCGGGGCCTTGCTCGGTCTGTATCTCACCAGTAATCCCCTGGGCTTCATGCCTCAGCTGGGTATCCTGTCCCTGTTCGGAATCGTTTTAAATACGGCTATCATTTTCATGGAGTTCGCCGACTACCAGATCGCTTCTCGCTCGAAGGCCAGCAGCGGACGCGGTCCCATTGCCGGGCTCACCCGGGATGAGTTCCGCGACTGTCTGGCCGAAGCCGGCAAGCAGCGCCTGCTCCCCATCTTCCTGACCACAGCCACCACCGTCGGCGGTCTGCTCCCCCTTGCCCTGGCTGGCGGGCCGTTGTGGGTGGGCATGGCCTGGCTGATGATCGTCGGCCTGTTGATGGCCACCCTGCTGACCCTGTTCGTCATCCCGGCTCTGTACGCCATCATCGTCGAAAATTTCCGCATCAGCCCGCTCAGTGTTCCCATGGAGGATGAGCCCGTTCTCAAGGAGGTGCCACAGCCACTATCTGCCGTTTGACGGTTCCCTCGCAGATACCTTACATGTAAAATAAAAGCACTGGCCAAATCGAATAAATTGTTTCGCGTCCCCTTTATTCAGGAACCTGCTATGCGTGTTTTATGTTTTACTCTGCTCGCCACCGTCTGCCTGCATTTCTCTCCTGTCATGGCCCAGGAGACTGCCACCGCGCCACCTCAAAGTGTGAAGCCGGGCATCAACAAGTCATTCCTCGATCCCGATCTGGACGTCGATCAATGGATTAAACGCTTTGAAGTCGAAAGCCGGGAAGTCTTCCGTGCCCGCGACCAGATAGTGAAACAGCTGAAACTCAAGCCCGGCGATCGCATTGCCGACGTCGGCACCGGGACGGGGCTATTCGTGGAACCGTTCTCTCTGGCAGTTGGAGAAAAAGGCTGGGTGTTTGCTTTGGATATTGTCCCCAAATTCGTCGAACGGGTCGGGAAAATCTCGGATATCCTGGATCTGAAGAATGTCACTCCCGTCCTCTGTGGACAGGACGACGTCCGCCTGCCCCCCGCTTCGATTGACGCCGCCTTCATCTGCGATGTCTACCACCATTTCGAATACCCGTCCCGTTCCATGACCTCCCTGCACAAGGCACTCGTTCCCGGCGGTCAGCTGATTCTGATCGACTTCGAACGCATCCCCGGTAAGTCCCGCGAATGGACGCTGGGCCATGTTCGCGCAGGAAAAGAGACCTTCCGCAAAGAAGTCGAAGACGCCGGGTTCGAATTCGTGGAAGAAGTGAAAATTCCCGCCTTTGAGGAAAACTACTTCCTGCGTTTCAAACGCAAGTAAATCCAAGCTTACTTTTCCGCGATCGGCAGCAGCTGGATCGCATCCAGAATCACGAAGCCGTCAGTCTGATCGTTGCTGACGGTGATCGTGGTTTCGGTATCGCCCTGCAACCGGACTGTTCCGATCTCGCGAAACTGTTTCCCCGCCGGCAGTGGCCTGGTCTGATCGACGGTCAGCATCGTTTGCTTTGTGCCGCTGGATACGTTCACGGGCACCTGTTTCGCACGGGTTGGATGCGCCGAGTATGCCATCAGCACTTGATAACGGCCCGTGTGGGGGACTTTGAAGCGGAAGGTCGCCGACGCGGTTCCGTTCCCCTGCTTTCCGTCGTGCACGTAACCCTTGCCGATATAAGGTTTGAAATTCGTGGAGCGGCTCCAGCTCCCCTTGAGTTCCGCGGCACCATCATCCAGCACCACGCCTGGTAGCGACTTCGGATCAATGCCGCTCACGGTTTTCGGTTCCGGAGGGACTTCGGGCAACTCAAGAACCTGTCCCCGCTTCAGCAGTCTCTTCCGCAGTTCCGGGTAGGGAAGCTTCTGCACGGTCGTGTTTTTACTGGCAGTCATGGCCGCCGCGATACCGGCACTCTGTCCCAGGATCATCCATGTGGGCTCCACGCGAATCGAAGAGATTCCCACGTGAGTGCAGGAGAGAGCCACCGGCACCAGCAGGTTGGTGCACTCATCTGGTTTTGGCAGGATCGAACGATAGGGGACGTGATACGCATAGCCCTGTTTCGGATACGCGCGTCGTACGGGGAAAATCGTTCCCTCATTCATCACGCCGCCCCCTTCCAGGGCCACCCGCTGACAGTCATGTGAATCGATGGGAAAAGAAGAGATCACAATCGGATCCTCTTTTTCCGGCTGATCCAGAATGTCTTTCTGACTCAGCACAAACATGCCCCGCATCCGGCGTCCCTCCCGCACATACAGGGCGGGTGAGAAATGTCCGTATTCGGGGAACTCATCTTTGCAGAGCCCCAGTCGCGCATATTGCTGGCGAATCTTTTCCGGGACCACCGGATCCGTTGTCAGAAAATGATAAAACTCCAGTGTATACTGCTTATGTTCTTCCCAGATCGCGGATCGCCCTGCTGCGTCCGCTTCACTCCAGCCGTTACAGGCTCCCACGAGACCGAGCGAGAACTGGCCTCCAATCGAATTGTTGCCGTCCAGTTTGCCGCCGGGCAGTGGATACATATCCCAGCCCACGCGGCCCCCCGATTTCACATACCGTCGTACTACCTCAAATCGGGCGGGATTATAATTCTTCGGCTCGGGGAAAGGGACCCGGTTGTCGGGATCATCCGTCAGACAGAGCCGGAAACTGTAAACCATGACATTGGAATCACCTTCATCTTCAGGCCCCGCATCCGTCGTGGTAATCAAAGGCAACGGCTGTCCCTGGTCATCAAAACCGTTGATCTTCATTTTCCCTTTCGGGTAGCGTTTGCCCGCCAGGGATTCACCATATTCCGCTTTCCCTTCGCGTCCAATGGTCCAACTGACGCCAGCCGCTGCCATTAGATCTCCTTCATAAGTGCCGTCCACGAAGACCTGCGCTGCGAAGCGTCCCCTGTTGGTGACCAGTTCTTTGATTTGCGTCCCTGTTTTCTGAACCGACTGCAGACGCTGTTCCGGCAGGACTTTGACGCCCGCCTCATCCAGCATCTGTCGTGTCACCCGCATTGCCACGTGTGGCTCGTAGGTCCATTTCGACTGGTCTTTCACACTGACCTTGTATGGCAGCGTGATTCCCCGGTCGGCATAGTCTTTCTCGATCCGCGTATGCCATTCATCAAACAGCCCCATGACCGTGCTGCGGACCGTCTGATTGGAATCGCTGAAGCTCAGGCCGCCGGTATTCAAACCCCCGATATGGTCGGTCGGCTCCAGCAGAATCACCTCAGCTCCTTCGCGTGCCGCCGCAATTGCTGCACAGAATCCCCCCGGCGTTGCCCCGTAAACAATGACATCAGCCTTTAGTGGTTTCTGTTGCTCGGTCTGTGCTGCACGGAGCGGACTAAGCAGCAGGAAAAGGGCTGCCAGGAACAGGGAGAGTAGACGAACTGGTTGAAACATATGTAAATCCCGTGGGTGAGCGCGAAAAGGTAATTAGATTCTGGTACTGAATGCCACACGAGGACGAGTGCTTCCAGCCAGGCTTCAATATAAAGCGTTTCTCCTCATTTTCCCAGTCGACCAGCAGGCGTTCCCGATTTGATGTCGTCCTGGGAAGAACCATTCTATCTGTCACTTCTCAAAATTTAATTATCGAATCTTCTTCGGGTTAGGATAGAATACTGCGTCAGTTTAAGGTGAGCTGTGGAAAGGATTCGAAATAGATATGACCGCCGATGATGAGATAACAGACCATGCTTCCCGCGTACTGCAGAAACGCGGTGCCGGCCTGCTGCTGCATGCGACATCCTTACCCGGTCCATATGGCATCGGCGATCTGGGAGCCGCGGCCCGTGACTGGATCGACCTGCTCGCCCGGGCGGGACAGTCCTGGTGGCAGATGCTACCCCTCTCGGCGATCGGCTACGGAGATTCTCCCTACCAGCCCGTCTCCTCTTTCGCCGGCAACTGGCTGTTGATCAGCCCCGCAGATCTCCTCGCGGTGGGGTTAGTTCATGAGAATGAACTAGCGGTTCCCGATTTCGCAGCCGACTACGTCGACTATCCGGCAGTCAGAGCATTCAAACAGCGGTTGCTGCAGACCGTCTACGCCAACTTTGATCCCAGGGCCAGTGAAGAACTCCGCCAGCACTATGCACGGTTCCTGGAGCAGGAACAGCACTGGCTGGAAGAATACACTCTGTTCCAGGCCCTCTCAGATCGCTATGAGGGAGCCAGTTATCTCACCTGGCCTGCAGAACTGCTCCACCGGGAAGAGGCTGCCCTGGCTGAAGCACGTCGACAACTGACCCCGGAAATCGAACAGATCCGCCTGGCTCAGTTTCTGGTGTACAGTCAGGCGGAGCGACTCAAAGAGTATGCACACGAGCAGGGAATTCAGCTTATCGGCGATCTCCCCTTTTTTGTCTCTCCCGATTCCTGTGACGCCTGGGCGAACCCGGAACTGTTCCTGCTGGATGAACAGCTCAGGCCGAAGTTCGTCGCCGGCGTCCCTCCTGATTACTTCAGTGCCGAGGGACAACTCTGGGGTAATCCAGTTTTTGACTGGGAGGCACTCCGTGAGACCGGCTATCAGTGGAATATCAATCGCATCCGCGCACTTCTGCAGCACGTGGACCTCATCCGTCTCGATCATTTCCGGGGCTTCGCTGCCGCCTGGCACGTCCCCGCTGGCGCGCCCAGTGCACTTTCTGGGGAATGGGTGACCGGACCGGGCAGTGACTTCTTTAATGTCGTACAGAGGGAACTGGGCTCACTCCCCTTTATTGCTGAGGATCTGGGAGTCATCACCGACGACGTCAACGAACTCCGCGACCGCTTCCAACTGCCGGGGACCAGGGTTCTGCAGTTCGCCTTCGACGGAGATCCCGCGAATCCTTACCTGCCTCAGAATTTCAATCAGAATTCCGTTGTCTATACGGGCACGCACGATAATAACACCACGCGTGGCTGGTTCCGCAGCCTGTCTGCTGAGGAACGTCTGCCGATATATCAGCTTCTGCAACGTGCGGATATATCCGAGACAGAAATCGCACCACTCTTCCTGGAACAGGCCTGGTCCTCCGTGGCGATGTTGTCGATCGCTCCCCTGCAGGATCTGCTGAATCTGGGCGAGGAAGCCCGGATGAATACGCCTGGATCATGCGAGGGAAACTGGCGCTGGCGATGCACAACGGACCTGTTATCGGAGTCAGCCTTTCAATCGCTACAGAAATTGACGACAATGGAAAAACGATAAACGGAAACTCAAAAAGTATAAATCTACACCATAACAGGAGGTCATCTGATGTCAGCCACTAAACAACTTCATGATCTGGGACAAAGTCTCTGGATTGATAATATCACCCGGGACATGCTGAAAGAGGGCACGCTCCAGCAGTACATCGAAGAGCTTTCACTCACAGGCCTGACCTCCAATCCGACGATCTTCCAGAAAGCCATCAAGAGCAGCAAGCTCTACGACGATTCTATTCTCGAACTGCGCAACCAGGGACGGGAAGGCGAACAGCTCTTCTTCGAACTGGCACTGCAGGATATCCAGGAAGCCGCCGATTTCTTTCGGCCGGTCTGGGAGCGCACCGCGGGGGTCGACGGCTGGGTCTCACTCGAAGTCTCACCCACCCTCGCCTACGATACCGCAGGCACGATCGCTTCTGCCCAGGATCTGCATGAACGTGCGGGGCGGTCCAATGTCCTTATCAAAATTCCGGGGACGACAGAAGGTCTGCCCGCGATTGAAGAATCGATCTTCGCCGGCATTCCCGTGAATGTGACGCTGCTCTTTTCTCCCGAACACTACGTGGCTGCCGCGGAAGCCTACCTGCGTGGCATTGAACGCCGTATCGAAGCGGGCCTGAATCCCGTCGTGGGATCGGTCGCTTCCCTGTTTATCAGTCGCTGGGACCGCGCTGTCGTTGATCAGGTTCCCGAAAACCTGCATAACCGCCTGGGAATTGCCATCGGTCAGCAGTGTTACAAAGCCTACAAAGAGCTGATGAATTCTCCCCGCTGGCAGCGGATCTTCAACTGTGGTGCGCAGATGCAGCGTCTGCTCTGGGCCAGTACCGGTGCGAAAGATCCCAACGCTTCTGACGTTCTTTACATCACATCACTGGCCTCCCCCTTCACAGTGAATACGATGCCCGAAGAAACACTGCACGCGTTTGCCGATCACGGCGAGACCGGAGAACTGCTGGCAGACGACGGCGGCGAAAGTGGCTCCCTGTTAGGTGAGTTCACCAGCGCAGGCGTCGACTGCGATGCCCTTGCCGCAAAACTGCAGAAAGATGGTGCAGAGTCGTTCGTCGATTCCTGGAACGATCTGCTCGAACAGCTGGCTTCCAAAAGTGCTTCGCTGACCAGCTGATTACAGCTGATAACGCTAACCTGTTTTGTGACAACACTGAGCGCAACGATAACGTGTCGTCTGCGCTCTTTTTTACGTAACGCAGGTTGAATCCCTCTTGACGGCTGCGAGGGGAATCTGGATACTTCCGCAGCTTGCCCCGGTTTTGGTGCTTAGCAGCGCAAAACCCGAACTGTCCAGGAAAGATGATTTCACGTCACTTCACCTGCAGTTCCATACGACAGCGGACGATCATTAAGGATAGTGACCGTCGCTGCAACAGGGCAGCGATCAGCAAAGGAATGCCATTTCATGTGGATGACCAGTTCACAATTGACACGCATCTTAATCTGCCTGGCGGCTTTAACGACTCCTCTCCAGGGGATGAGTGCGTCTGCGTGTCACTGCTGTTCCGGTCCCGCTTCCTGTTGTTCTGACCAGGCGAACTCAGATGACTGCTGTTGTTCGGAATCAGATTCCTGTCACTGTAGCCAACCTGTTTCAACCAGTGATTCTTCGTTGTCCTGTTGTTCCAGCAGCCTGGAAACGCTAACCACAACTTGCGGATGTGGCACGGACTGTCATTGCGGCGAATCCAAAGTTCCCGCAATCCCGTTCACACCAGCTCCCGTTCACAAAAATCTGACCGAACAACTGTTCGACGCAAGTCTGGTGTCACTATCGACGGTGAAACCGGTGCTCCAACGAGCAGAAGGACATCCGCGCTACGATACCGATCCACAACCTGCTTCCGAGCGTTGTGCCGCCTTGTGTCGCTTCACGCTATAGATCTGTGCTGACAGGATCTCTGCGCACCACCGGTTGATTGAATCCCGGTTTTCTGAATGCCGTGTGCCCGTTCTCGAATGATGTATTTCGTTTGTCAGTTTGCGTGTTGTCTTTACAAGTTCTGATTCGGTCAGGTCTTGCGCGGACCAGTTCACGTACCGCAACTGTTCTGCCAGTCACACTGGCAGACACGATTCCGTTGAGGTTGAGATGAAAGATTTAAACAGCAAAAAGGCTGTCACGGCTCCCGCAGGAGCTTTACAAATAAAACAGGAACGCCGCCGCTGGTGGATCCGCCTGCTGGTTCAGCCCGCCCTGTTCCTGCTCGCCGGAGCAATCCTGATCGCGGGTCTGGGTGTCGCCCAGCGGATGGGTTTCATTACCGCTGGTGGCGGAGGGCACAGTCATGGATCGACCCTCAGTCAGCTCGTCAAATATATTTGCCCGATGATGTGTACCCCACCCCAGACCGAACCGGGACGCTGTCCGGTCTGTGCCATGGAACTGGTGCCTGCTACCTCGGACTCATCGAAATCAGATTCCCGCGCGGTACAGATCGATCCGGCAGCCCGACGAATTGCCAACATTCAGACCGCACAGGTGAGCTCCCGTCCGTTAACACAGACAATCAATGCCGTCGGTGAACTCAACTACGATGAAGGAAATCTCAAGACGCTCTCAGCCTATATCGAAGGACGAATCGAACACCTCTATGCCGATTTTACCGGTGTGGAAGTGAAGCAGGGAGACAAGCTGGCCTACGTTTATTCGCCGCAGCTTTACTCTGCCCAGGTCGAGTTGTTAACCGCCCGGGAAACTGTCAGAGGCAGTAAAGCCACAACACTGGCTGCCGTCCGGGAAGCGAACCGCAAGTTATACAGCAGTGCCAGACAGCGACTGATCGAATCCGGGATGACCGAAGCCCAGATCAATACGCTGGAATCAACAGGAACCGCCAACAGTCGCATGTATCTCTATGCCCCCATCAGTGGCACCGTGATCGAGAAACAGGCCATCGAAGGGCAGTACGTCAAAGAGGGACAGGTGATTTATCAACTGGCTGATCTCTCGAGTCTCTGGTTGATGCTGGAACTGTTTCCCGAAGACGCTGCCCGCATCCGCTATGGTCAGAAAGTCGAGGCGACCGTACAGTCGCAGCCCGATCGAACTTTTTCCGGACGCGTTGCCTTTATCGATCCTCAGGTCGATCCCCAGACTCGAACTGTGAGTGTGCGGATCGTGATGCCGAATCCGGATCAGAGTCTGCGAGTTGGTGATTATGCCCGCGCAGCAATCTCTCTGCCCGCTGGGGGGAAAGGGAATTCGGGGGGCATCTATGATCCGGAACTGGCGGACTGCTGGATCTGTCCCCGACATCCGCACGTCATTTCCCACAATTCCGGAACGTGTTCCCTCTCGGGGCTACCGCTGGTTCCGACCTCTCAGTATGGTTACGTTTCGCATACACTGGCTGAGACAGATGCCCTCGCGGTTCCCCGTGATGCCGTCCTGATGGCCGGACAGCATAGTGTGGTCTATGTCGAAACCGAACCGGGACGATTTGAAATCCGTAATGTGGTCCTGGGCCCCACCTGTGGTGACCAGATTGTCATTCTGAAGGGTGTCGCACAGGGTGAGCAGGTGGCAATCCGGGGAAACTTCCTGATCGATTCACAGATGCAGCTGGCTGGGAACCCCTCACTCATCGATCCGACCAGGGCCGAACCGCTGCCGGACCGAAAACAGTCGGAAACGATTCTCGCTGCACTTTCTCAGCTACCGGAACAGGATCGAAAACTGGCAGAAAAACAGCAGATCTGCCCTGTCACAATGATGTCTCTGGGATCGATGGGAGCGCCCGCCAAAGTGGATGTGAATGGAGAAACTGTTTTCATCTGCTGCGAAGGATGCCGGGAGAGTCTGCTGGAACGTCCGCGAAAGTATCTCGATATCATCCGGACGGCGGAAGCGACCGGCGCAAGCAGAGACTCTGGTTTTGAAAGTGACCTGCCTCCGTTAGAAATGCCACAAATGATCTTACCGGATGACAGCCTGCCTCCCCTGGAAATGCCCATGGAGCTCGAACCCGAGCCCCCGGAACAGAAACCGGTAACGGGAGCCGCTCCCCGAACGGCTTCAGGTACAAAACAGGAGGCACGTCAATGATTCGCAGCATTCTCGATTTCTGTATTCACCAGCGGCTCCTGATTCTGATGTTGTCTGTGTCACTCATCGGCTGGGGCTGGTATTCGGCTCAAAATGTACCCATTGATGCGATACCTGACGTGGGAGAAAATCAGGTGATTGTGCTCGCCGAATGGGCGGGACGCTCTCCCAAAGATGTGGAAGATCAGGTTACCTATCCGCTTTCCATTGCCCTGCAGGCGGTACCGGGTTCTCGCAGTGTCCGCGGTAAGAGCATGTTCGGTTTCAGTTTCGTCCAGGTAACGTTTGATGACGACGTCGATTTCTATTGGGCCCGCTCCCGCGTCGTAGAGCAACTCACGACCGTCACCGGGTCACTGCCGGAAGGGGTTGTGCCTGCACTCGCTCCCGACGCCACCGCGCTGGGACAGATTTACTACTACGTTCTCGAACCTCCAGCCGACATGGACCTCGCAGAACTCCGCTCGAAGCAGGATTTCTTTATCAAGTATGCTCTACAGTCAGTGGATGGCGTCGCCGAAGTCGCCTCCATCGGCGGTTATGTGAAACAATACCAGGTCGAAGTCGATCCGGATGAACTGCGTTATCACAACATTCCACTCAGCCAGGTGATCGAATCAGTTAAGGCTTCGAATATTGACGTTGGTGCCAAGACCGTCGAAACCAGCGGCATGGAATTCATCGTTCGCGGAAAAGGGTTTATCGGAGCCGACAAAACCGAACAGGAAACCATTGAGCAGATCAATAATACCGTGATCACGACGACCAGGGGCGTGCCGATTCGGGTCAGCGATGTGGCTCAGGTCCAGACTGGCCCTGCCTTCCGCCGCGGTGCCCTCGATTTGAACGGACAGGAAGCGGTGGGCGGCGTGGTCGTGATGCGCTATGGTGAAAATCCTCGTAAAGTCATTGAGCGGGTTCAGGCAAAAATCGCCTCGCTCGAATCGGAACTGGGAGGGATCAAGATTCAGGGGATCTATGATCGAAGCCAGTTGATAGATGAGACGGTATCCACACTCACCGAAGCGCTGCTTCAGGAAACGGTGATCACAATTGCCGTCATGGTCCTGTTTCTGTTACACGTTCGTGCCAGCATCATTATCGCCATCACCCTTCCGATGGCCGTGTTGATGTCCTTCATCGCCATGAAAATGTTCGGTGTCGATGCCAATATCATGTCACTGGCCGGGATTGCGATTGCGATCGGCACCATGGTCGACATGGGAATTATCATTCTGGAAAACATATACGGCAGCCTGGCGGACTGGGAAGCCGAGGGAGCGCCAGGTGGTCCACAACAACGTCTGGCCGTCATTCGCGAATCAGCAGCGGAAGTGATTCCGGCCGTCATTACCGCGGTCAGTACCACGATTATCAGTTTCCTCCCGGTCTTTTTTCTGACGGGCCGCGATCACAGGCTGTTTACTCCCCTGGCCTGGACCAAGTCATTTGCCCTGATTTCCAGTCTGATTGTCGCCGTGGTGATTCTGCCGATGCTCTGTCGGATTTTCCTGCGGAGCACACGGATTTCCCGCTGGGCACAACTGGCGGGCGCAGCCGGAGTGGCCTGCCTGACCTCCAGCCTCTGCTGGTTTGTCTGGGGAGACTACATCGCCGATGGATCCACGCTAACCCTGTTTGCTGCAACTCTCTTTGCTGCGGTCGCTGGTTTTCTACTGGGCTGGTGGGTCACCAGCGAAAAGATTCGCTCTATGGAAGAGAACCCCGCCAGTCGTTTCGTCCGGTTTCTTTACGCGGGCCGACTGAAGCTGGCCTTGCAGCATAAGCTGTTAATGCTCTCCCTGCCCGCTGCCATCGTCATTCTTGGCGCCGGTGCCTGGGTCGGTCTACCAACCGTATTAAGGCCGGTTGAAAAAGTTGTCGAGCTGCTTGGCGCAGATTTGAATCAGGTCCCCGGATATGTTGATGCCAAACATGTTTTCACAGGGCTCAAGTCGGACGACTGGATCGCACTGGATGAAGGGAGCTGGTTTTACATGCCCAGCCTCTATCCGGCAGCCAGCTTTTCGCAGACCATGGAGATCCTGCAGGCCCAGGACACGCTGATCAAAGGGATTCCGGAAGTAGAGCATGTACTGGGCAAAATCGGTCGCGTGGAATCAGCACTCGACCCGGCCCCTGCGGCGATGGTCGAAACCTATGTGATGCTCAAGCCTCGTTCCGAGTGGCGGGAAGGGATGACCCCGCGCAAGATCTGGGATGAAATCAATCAGGTCGCCACTCTTCCTGGGGTTACGCCTGCTTCTCCACTACAGCCTATTGAAGGACGCGTGGTCATGTTGCAGAGCGGGATCAAGGCCTCCATGGCGATCCGGGTTTATGGTGACGATCTGGAAGGCCTCTCCCAGGCTTCGCTGGCTGTCGCGAAACACCTGAAACAGAACCGCTATGTGAATGCGGGGACCGTCAATCCCGATATTGTGATGGGCAAACCTTACTATGAGTTCGAAGTCGATCGCGAAGAAGCCGCCCGCTACGGCATGACCACCACCATGGTGAATCAGATCGTCTCAGCCGGTCTGGGCGGACTCGATGTCACCACGACTGTAGAAGGTCGCGAACGCTACCCGATTCAGGTTCGCTTTGAACGCAGTGTCCGCAAGGATCTGAAGGACCTGCAGAAGGTATCGGTCGTTACCCGCGCGGGTGATATCGTGCCCCTCGAACGACTGGCGGATGTCACCACTACCTGGGGACCGGGGGCGATTAACAGTGAGGATGCCCGACTCGTCGCGCACGTTGCGTTTTCACCTTCAGACGTTTCGGGTGATCTGGAAACTGTAGAACAGGTGATGTCAGATCTGCGTACCGCTCGTGAGTCTGGAGCACTCACATTCCCCGCAGGAAACTTTGAACTGCAGGCCGTGGGCTCTTTTCAAAATCAGATTGAGGCCAACCGACGACTGATGTGGATCATTCCCACAGTGCTGCTGGTCAACCTGCTGATTATTTATCTCGGCTTCCAGGACTTCGCCATCTCTGCCATTGTCTTCTCCGGGATCCCCGTCGCTTTCGCCGGCGGGATGATTGCCGTTGCCTGGATGGGCGTAGATATGAATACCGCGGTCTGGGTTGGCTTCATCGCCCTGTTCGGTATCGCGGTTGACGATGGCGTGGTGATGGCCACTTATATTCAGCAGACACTGAAACGTCAGCCGGTGAATGACATCGTTGATCTGCGAGAAGCGATCTACACCGCCGGTCTCAAACGCATTCGCCCCTGTGTGATGACAACCCTGACCACGATCTTCGCCCTGCTGCCGGTACTGATGTCCGATGGACGAGGGGCAGACGTGGCCCGGGCCATGGCACTTCCGGTTCTGGGGGGAATGCTGATCGAACCCTTCACCACATTTATCGTTCCCGCCATTTATTGTGCGTATCTCGAATTCAAATTGAATGCGGGTCTGTCCGTTCAGGCCCAACACCAGAACCTGCCTCAAGCTGGATCACAGAATCCTCAATTTGATCCGGCTTTTAGCGGTCCCGCTTCCTGAGTGGGATCAATATGACTTTTTGAAAGGAGAATCTCATGAAATCATTCCGAACAATGATCGCGTTATCCCTGCTGACTGTTACCGCCTTCGGCGTGCAGCAGTTGGTTGAAGCACAGCAGCCACAAGCAGAAGGGGGGCAGAGAGATCAGCTAAGGATCGCGGCCCAGCAGATCTGCCCGGTCTCGGGACAGAAACTGGGATCGCATGGAAAGCCGATCAAAGTCAAGGTTGGCAAAGAGTCGGTCTACCTCTGCTGTAAAGGTTGTCTGAAAACCAAAGTGAACCCGAAACACTGGTCGACCATTCATACCAACTATGCGAAAGCACAGGGGAAATGCCCGGTCATGAAAAAGCAACTGCCACAAAAACCAAAATGGACCATCGTTGATGGCCGCATCGTTTATGTCTGCTGCCCTCCCTGTACTAAGAAGATCGACGCTGACCCTCAAACATTTCTGAGTAAGGTCGATGCACTGTACGCGGCCAACCTGCAGAAGTAATTGATCACGGACTTCGTTCCAGATCATTGCAGAAAAGCCCGGGTGTTTCTCTATTGTAACGGGGAACTCGCGGGCTTTTTGCTGATGGAGTCACTATGATGTAAGCACGTTTCAGTGCTCGGGAATCACCCGCGTATCGTGGCACTGGTTTTCTGCTGCGTCAGCGAATTCGAATTCCAGTGTCGAGTGTTCAATCTGAAATTCGTGTACCAGCAATTCCTTGATCTGCTGTTTGATGGTCTCCATTTTCTCTGCATTCTCTTTTCGGATGACCACGTGTGCCTCCAGCGCTGTGTGCTCTTCATCCAGTTCCCACAGGTGCAGATGGTGGATTTCTTCGATGTCGGCATGCGCTTCGACGCGTTCGACCAGAGCTGGAATATCGAAGTCAGCGGGGGTTCCTTCCATCAGCATCCGCATCGCCTGCGGGAGCATCTTATAGACCTCCCAGAGAATATAACCCGAGATCAGCACGGTAATCAGCGGGTCGACCCAGTTCCAGCCGAACCAGATAATCGCCGCTGCACCGACCAGAACTGCGATACTGCCTAACGCGTCGACAATGTTATGGAAAAATGCGGCTCGGACATTTAAAGATCCCTTGCTCATCGACCACAACAGTAGTGCCGATCCGACGTCGACGACCAGGGCTAGAATCGCGGTATACGCCATCACCGAACCCATCACATGTTCCGGTTCAAAAAAACGGGAGATCCCTTCATAAACAAGGTACAGACCTACGATCGCCAGCAGCGTCAGGTTGATCAGGGCACCAATCATCTCAGCCCGGCGATAACCAAAGGTGAACCGTTCGTTGGCTTCCTTCTGGGAAATCCGTCGCGCAATGTAGGCAATCAACAGTGCGTTGGCATCGTTGAAATTGTGCGCTGCATCAGACAGCAGTGCCACACTGCCCGAATAAATTCCCGCGACCACCTGCCCGACCGTCAGTAACTGATTCAGGACGATGGCCCAGATCAGCCGCGAGCTACTTACACCCCTCAGAGAATCTGAATGTGTCAGGCCATGAGAGTGACTGGCGTGGTCCTCGCCGGCAGGTTCGTGTTCTGTTGCTTGAGTCATGATCAGCTCAGGTCGCTTCCATTCTAACAGGTGACAACGGGAGATCGTCCGCTTGATGACGATCTCT
This sequence comes from Gimesia chilikensis, assembly GCF_008329715.1. Classification (GTDB taxonomy): domain Bacteria; phylum Planctomycetota; class Planctomycetia; order Planctomycetales; family Planctomycetaceae; genus Gimesia; species Gimesia chilikensis. Next base: position 108,432 of record NZ_VTSR01000002.1, read on the forward strand.
CTTCTCGTTGCACTATAACACATCCTGTTTTCAGAGAAGGACCAGAACTCGCATTCATATCGATTTTCTGCAAATCACCTTTTACAGACAGTATCGCGATCAGAAAAACGTCAGGTACTCATCAATCTCCCACTGCGTTACCTGGCGATCATAGGTTTCCCATTCCTGGGTTTTCAGTTCGATAAACTCATCGGCGATCACACCCAGGGCTCCTTGAATGACCGTGTCCTGCCGGAGTTCCTGAATCGCCTCCCATAAAGACTGAGGCAGAATCCTGATTCCCTGCTCCAGAATTTCCGCAGGCGTCTTTTCATAGAGATTGCCCAGATTCGGTTCGCCGGGATCGATCTGGTTTTCAATTCCGTCCAGGCCCGCTGCGAGGTAAGCCGCCAGCGCGAGATAAGGGTTGCATCCCGCCGAGACCGTCCGGTCTTCAAAATGCCCGGGCCCCGCGGTCCGAATCATCTGGGTGCGGTTATTATCTCCATATGACACAAACGCCGGCGTCCACGTATATCCGCTCCGGCTGGAATAGAGACCGGAGCCGAGTTGCAGCCGTTTATAGCAGTTCACAGTCGGACTCGTGACGGCACACAGGGCCGGCGCATGCTTGAGCACACCGCCAATGAAGTGATACGCCAGTTCCGAACAGCCCAGCCCCCGTTTGTCGGCAGCGTCATCAAACAGGCAGTCTCCCGTTTCCGCATCCGCAAGGTGAAAGTGAACGTGCAATCCGCTGCCCGTCCGATCCGCAAACGGTTTGGGCATGTGCGTAGCGATGGCACCATATTTCTTGGCGATCTGCGACGTTGCCATTTTGAAAAAGGTGATCCGATCCGCAGTGGTCAGCGCATCCTGGTAATCGAAATTGATCTCATATTGACCATTGCCATCTTCATGGTCGGTCTGATACACGCCCCAGCCCAGCTCATTCAACGCCGTGGTCAACTCCTGCAGATAATCCATCGCCGGTGCCATCGAGCGGAAGTCGTAACAGGGCTTGGCCAGCGAATCCACGCCATCCGGGTTCCAGGGTGACAGGCTGCCATCCGCGTTCTTTGTCACCAGGAAGTGTTCCGGTTCCATCCCCACATTGAACACATACCCTTTCTGTTTCGCTTCGGAGAGGACCCGTTTCAGATTGGTCCGCGGGCAAAATGGATACGATTCCCCATCCACGAACAGGTCCGCAGCGAAGCGGGCCGTATTCTCTTTCCAGGGGAGCGGCGTGTAGGTCGCGAGATCGATTCGGGCCAGCATGTCATGCGAACTCGGCCCCTGTCCCACGCCCCAGACCGCAGCTCCCGCGAACCCGGCCCCCGAGTCGATCATGTCATCGAAACCGGAATAGGGGACCATTTTCACTTTAGCCGAACCGTGTATGTCGACGAACTGAGCGAGCAGAAATTCGATTCCGGCGGTATTCATGCGGCTCCGGATTGCTTCACGGTCACTCATCGTGGTTCCTCATTGTCAGTTGCTGCGCCTGCGGCCCGCGTTTTGTGCGCTTAAACGGAACCAGTGCCCGGAATCCAGCTGGTTCCGGCCAGGGGGACTTTGGCCATCGCCGCTGCTTCAACAGTCAGCGCGGCCAGATCTTCTTTCTCCAGATGATGTACGTTCGACTTGCCGCAGGCCCGTGCCAGGGTCGTCAGTTCCATGTTCAGAACCTGCAGATAATTCTTGAGGCGCTTCGCCCCGACCTCCGGAATCAACCGGGGTTCGAGTTCGGGATCCTGCGTGGTAATGCCCACCGGGCACTGTCCCGTATGACAGTGATGGCAATAGCCGGGTGCCGTCCCCAGTTTTGCATAGTCCGCGGTGACGTCGACCTCTTCTCCGTCCGCCCGCTGATACGTATGATGATTGCAACCCAGCGCGACGAGCACACCCTGACCAATCGAAACCGCATCCGCCCCCAGTGCGAGCGCCTTGGCGACGTCGGCTCCCGTGCGGATGCCCCCCGAAATAATCAGTTGAACTTCACCCAGCACGTTCATATCGCTGAGTGCTTCGACCGCCAGGGGCAACGCGGCCAGTGTCGGAATGCCCGTATGCTCGATGAAGACCTGCTGCGTCGCCGCAGTCCCACCCTGCATCCCGTCAATCACCACCACATCCGCGCCCGCTTTGACCGCCAGCTTCACGTCCTCCCGCACTCGCGTCGCGCCCATCTTGACGTACACCGGAATCTTCCAGTCGGTGATCTCCCGCAGCTCTTCGATTTTGATTTTCAGATCATCGGGCCCCGTCCAGTCCGGATGCCGACAGGCCGACCGCTGATCAATCCCTTCGGGCAGCGTCCGCATCTGAGCCACGCGGGGAGAAACCTTCTGCCCCAGCAGCATCCCCCCGCCTCCGGGTTTCGCACCCTGTCCGAGCACCATCTCAATTGCATCCGCTTTTCGCAGATCATTGGGATTGAACCCGTAACGCGAAGGCAGACACTGATAGACTAAAGTTTTCGACGATTCCCGCTCTTCCGGCGTCATTCCGCCGTCGCCCGTCGTCGTGGATGTTCCCATCTGCGTCGCCGCCTGACCCAACGCTTCTTTCACATTCGCAGAGAGCGAGCCAAAGCTCATCCCGGCAATGGTGATCGGAATCTCCAGCTCGATTGGCTGCTTCGCATATCGCGTGCCCAGCACCGTTTTCGATTCGCATTTCTCTCGGTAACCTTCCAGCGGATACCGCGACGCGGACGCGGAGAGAAAAATCAGATCGTCGAAGCTGGGCACACGCCGTTTCGCACCCATGCCGCGGATCTCGTACAGCCCGTACTCAGCGGCCTGCCGGATATAGGAGAGGGAATGCTCGTTGAAACTGGCACTCTCTTCGCGTTGAATCGACTTGTCCGAACTCACACTTGCTCTCCGCTGCTGATTTCGTTGCAGTACGTTATTTAATATTCCTGATGGGCGTCCGCATTCCAGTGATACAGACTGCGGGCCGAACTGACCCGTTTAAATTCGCGGGCGTCAAAATTCATCTCTGCCCGGGACAGCAGTTCTGCGACCTTTTCAAAATCGTCTACCTGCATCTCTTCTTCTCGGGCGTCGGCACCAAAACTGTGAATGGACCCGCGGACGTAGATCGTCGCTTCATACAGCGAATCACCCAGGTTCGGGCCGGCGTCTCCACAGACCACCAGCGTCCCCGCCTGTGCCATGAAGGCAGAGAAGTGACCGACACTCCCCCCGACCACAATCTCAGTCCCTTTCAGCGAAATGCCGCAACGGGAAGAGGCGTCCCCTTCAATCACCAGGAGCCCGCCATGTCCCGAAGCCCCCGCACATTCAGACGCATGTCCTTTCACGTGGACCACGCCCGACATCATGTTCTCCGCCACACTCCAGCCGACGTTTCCGTGAATCGTCACCCGAGCCCGCTGATTCATTCCCGCGATGAAATAGCCCGCGTGCCCCAGGATATCGATATCCACTTCCGTATCCAGGCCGGCGGCAATGCTGTGCAGACCGTCGGGGTTCAGGATCTCCACCCGCGCCGGGCGTTCTTCCAGCAGTTCCCCATGCAGGTACTCGTTGACCTGGCGGACACTCAAGTCGGTTAAATCAAGCTGTTTCAGACTGACCATGAATAAATCTGTTCCGGAGCCGGCTCATACACGTGAGCATGTTTAATATCAGGCAGGTGTGCCAGGGAACGAAATTCCGAACTGACGGCGACATAATCGTCCGTCTCCGCCACCACCGCAGGCTTGCAGGCAAAGGCATCCCGCACGAGCACCAGCTTGTCAGCGGTTGCCATCAGGAAGGTATAAAAGCCGTCCAGTTCCGACTGGGCGACTTCGATGGCGGTCTCCAGTGTATCCCCTTCCCGCATCCGCCATTCCAGAAAACGACAGCCCGCTTCCGTATCGTTATCCGTTTCAAAGGCGATTCCCAGGCTCTCCAGCTTCCTCCGCACACTGTAGGGGTTCGACAGCGAACCGTTATGCACCAGGCAGAAATCCTCACCGGCCGTAAAGGGATGTGCATGAGCCGGCGAGACCGCTGATTCGGTCGCCATCCGAGTATGGCCGACAACGTGTGTGCCCACCATTTCGGTAAAGTGGAACCGCCGGGCAATCTCTTCGGGATGCCCTTCGTCTTTGAAGATTTCAATCGCGTGACCTGTCGAGAGCAGATGCACTTCGGGAAAGATCGAGGTCAGCCAGGGTTTAAAGATGTCCGGCTGGAGCTCGCTGATGAGCGACGCATGATTTTCGAGAGCGGCGACCGGCGCGGGCAGTCCCAGTTCCTGCTGACAGGATTCAGCCAGCGCCTGCCAGTCAAATTTGCGATCGCGGGTGGAGAGTGCAAACCGTCGGGAGGCTGGGAGTGGACGGTGAAACAGAGCCAGGCCTGCGGAGTCAGGTCCGCGGGTCGCCATGCATTCCAGCATGGGAGTGACGAGTTGTCCCAGACGTTCGCGATCAGCGTCGCGCCTGGCCAAAAAACCGACGATGCCACACACGGACAACAACCCCGGCAAGAGCTCATTTCATGCGAGCGAAACACGAAATGTCAGATAGAAACCGTTCAGGCTTTCCACCCCCGAAGATACCAGACCCGCCCCCCGGAACCAACTGAACCGTGAGTGATTTGTGATTTTTTTGGGTGGAGGTGGATTGAACGGGAAATAGACTTGTCCCGGTATGGTTTAAGAGTTCAACTATACAGTCAACAGACCAAAGCAACACCCCCCGGATTTAATCTGACATGGCACGCAACTGGACTCGTGAAGAACTGATTCTGGCAATGAGCCTGTATTGCCGCTTACCATTCGGGAAGTATCATAATCGTAATCAAGATGTGATTAAGTTGGCTCAGTCTATTGGTCGATCAGCCTCCAGTGTTGCCATGAAACTGAGTAACCTGGCTTCTCTTGATCCCTATCATCAGGAGCGGGGTGTCAAAGGACTCTCAGGAGCGTCTAACGCGGACCGCGCGATCTGGCAGGAATTCCACTCTGACTGGGAAGGCCTGGCTAATGAGAGTCAGCGCCTGGAACAAGAGTTGAATCTTATTCCGGAAGAGCCTGCCGAGGAAGTGGTCCAATTCGAGGGAGAAACCGAATCTACGCGTGTGACCAAAGTGCGGCGTGCACAACGTTTCTTCCGTTCAACGGTCCTGGCATCTTACGACTACCGATGCTGTGTGACGCAACTCGAGATCAAGGACCTTTTGATAGCGAGTCACATCATTCCCTGGAGTGAAGATCCTGCGAAACGAGCCGACCCCCACAATGGTCTTTTTCTGAATTCTCTCCACGATAAAGCCTTCGATCGCGGTCTGATGACATTGGATGAGGACTATCGTCTGGTTTATTCGCAGCAGATTCGTGATGCCTGCACAGGAGAAGCCATGAACCGCTTCTTTAAACCGTATGAGGGCCAACACATTTATTTCCCATCGCGTTTCCGTCCGGACCAGGAAGCACTTCAAAGACATCGAAATCAAATCTTTGTTGCATAAGCCTGTTTTCTGCGCCATGATAAGGGTTACAGCACTAATCAGATTCTCTGTCATCAGAAAGCCCACCCATGCCTCTCAACCGTCGTGATTTCCTCCACACTTCTCTCTGTTCTCTGGCTGCGGCTTCTGCTGCGGCTTCTGCTGCGGGGACAGCTTCATTGCAGGCTGCGGACTCAAAGCCCCTGATCGGCTCCATTTCGAAAGAAACGCTCTTTCGCAATCGCGATGGGGCCGGCGTCACCTGGTTTCATCCGCGGGGATGTATGATTCCCGGGGCCGAGGGGAATGCGACGTTTCTGTTGAACCTGCAGGAGATTGGCGGCTCCGATTACTTCGGGCAGGTGCACTGGACTGAATCAACGGACAAGGGCAAGAGCTGGAAAGAGCCGGCACCCATTTCCGCACTCGGTCGGGATCCGGTCAAGGAGCATCCCGGTCTTAAAGCGGGCGTCTGTGATGTGACGCCGCAGTATCATCCGCAGACCGGAACTGTGCTCGCGTTGGGGCATGTCGTCTTCTATCGCGGTCCCCACTTTGCCCGCGGCGATCAGCTGGCACGCTACCCTGTCTACGTCACGCGAGACAAAGACGGCCAGTGGTCAGAACGTAAGATCCTGCAGTGGGATGATCCCCGCGGTGCCGAGATCTATACCAATAATTGTGGACAGCGACTCGTGATGCCCGACGGCGATATCCTGATGTCCTTCACCTTCGGCGCAGGCAAACAGCCCCGCATGGTGGCTGGCGTACGCTGTGCCTTTGACGGCACGACACTCAAGATTCGTGAAGTCGGTCCGCCCCTGGAGAACAAAGTCGGCCGGGGTCTGCTCGAACCGTCCATCGCCCGCTTTGATAATCAATACTTCATGACGATTCGCGCCGAAGACGGACACGGCTACGTTGCGGTCAGCCCGGATGGTTTGAATTATCAGCGAAAGACCGCCTGGGCGTTTGACGACGGTACGCCGATCGGCATGTCCACCACGCAGCAGCACTGGCTCACACATTCCGACGGACTGTTCCTGGTCTACACCCGTAAAGATGAGACAAACAAAAACATCATCCGCTGGCGATCTCCACTCTGGGTGGCCCAGGTTGATCCGGAAAAGCTCTGCCTGATCCGCGACACCGAACGTGTCGCCCTGCCGCTCGTCGGGGACGGCGTGAACGATCCCAACAATGTCGCGCTGATGGGGAACTTCGACGTCACCAACATTAGCCCGGACGAATCGTGTGTGACCGTCGGTGAATGGATGCCGCGGAACAAGGCCAAAGGCGATCTGCTGCTGGGACGCATCCAATGGAATCAGCCCAACCGCAGCGTGCCGGACTTTGTGAAATCCTGAGTCCCTGTTGAGATTCCCGTTTCAGGAAGCGCTGCTTTCCGCCAGTGAAGGATAGTCGACATAGCCCTCTGGACCCGCAGAGTAGTACGTGTTCGGATCGGGATCATTCAGGCTGGCGTCGGTCCGCAATCGCTCCGGCAGATCGGGATTGGCGATGAACTTCTGGCCAAAAGCGATGGCATCCGCCTCCCCTTTTTCGATGGCCTCTGTCGCAGAAACACTGTCATATCCGCCGTTCGTGATCAACACTCCCTGGTAAACCTCGCGGATAACGGGAGTCACACGCGGTACATCTGGATTATAGAGCCGCCCCGGCTGAATGGCTTCAGCGGTATGGACGTAGGCCAGCCCATATTGATTCAGTGCCTCAGCAACCTGAGAGTATAAGGCGATCGGATCGCTGTCCTCCATGCCTTTATCGTTCATTGTTGGACTGAGCCGTAACCCGGTTCGGTCTGCAGACCAGGCCTCGACCACCGCTTCAATCACTCCTTGCAGAAAACGCATGCGGTTCTCTATGGAGCCCCCAAATTCGTCGGTCCGCTGGTTCGAAGAATCACGCAGGAACTGATCGATCAGGTAACCGTTTGCGCCATGAATCTCCACACCATCAAAGCCTGCGGAACGCGCCCGTCTGGTGGCGGTAGCATAGTCTTCATAGATGGCGTCGATTTCTGAAAAGCTCAACTCACGTGGCACAACATAAGGCTGCTTTCCCGTTGGTGTGTGGGCATCCCCCTGAACTGCGATCGGGCTGGGGGCGACTGGCAACTGACCGTTGTGATAATCGGGATGCGACTGCCGTCCCATGTGCCAGAGTTGCAGGAAGATCCGACCACCGGCGGCATGCACTGCACTGGTGACTTCGCGCCAGCCAGCTTCCTGTTCGTTGGTGTACAACGCAGGGGCACCGTGCCAGCCGTAACCCTGGGCACTGATGGCGGTCGCTTCAGAAATAATCAGACCGGCAGAGGCCCGTTGCGTGTAATACTCAACCATTAACGGGTTGGGAACACGGTCTGTGGCCCGAGCCCGTGTGAGCGGTGCCATGAGAATCCGGTTGGGTAGAGTCAACGCGCCTACAGTAAGTGGCTGAAACAAAACCTCGTAATCGCTCATGATATTCCCCTCGCAAAAAGTCCATGCTGCGGCTGTTTCAGAGAGACATCTAAAGTATCAGCCGCTCTTTCTCTTCGTGGGGAATGCTATGCACGCATAGTTTACGTGTCAACTATATTGTTCGGGAATTAATATTGGCCCTGTGTATCAATCCGCTGACTATTCCAACAGTTCCACCCGCCAGATCAGCCGTTGCTGTTTCTGAGTGGTTGCGCGGTTAAACAGATCCAGTTCTGTTTTTCCTGTGCGGGAGATCGGGACACCTGCAACCGATGGTACGTCGGCGACGGGGACACGGGGCACCATCAATGACTCTTTCGTCGAATCATCAATCCACAGATTTGCTGCTGACTGGCTCTCTTCTTTCTCATCGTCAGCTAGTTGCAGTTGCAGATTATGCTGACCGGCAGGCAGTTCCCGGGTGAAATACTCTGTCTCGACCGGCTTCTCCCCGGATTCATCCATAGAGAACAACCTCACTCTGGCAGTCTGACCTTTCGGAATGACGCAATTCCAGGCATGCCAGTTTTTATAGGCACGACGACCACCGGCTACAATCAGTTCGCCGGGTTCCACTTCAAGCGGTTTGAACTGGTGCGAGTTCTGGAGGTCAACCTTGTAGAGAGGTTTATCGTCCACACTTTCCTGAACCGGCGCAATGAACTGATCGCGAACACCATCCCAGAACAGCTTCCGTGGTGTCAGGGTCCCATTGGGCAACACGCCGCAGACAAGATGTTCCAGATCTTTCCCATTAAATTTCAAATCGAGATAACCAAATTCTGCCAGTGGTTTTGAGGGCCCGGGCTTGCCACTCCAGCCGGTTGCATTCGCATAGCCATAAAAGGTAAGCGCTGGTTTGTCTTCCTTACCGAGTTGGTACCAGCGCTGGATGTATTCAAAGGGACCGTGCGGTTCAAACGCAGAGGTCGAGATAAAATAATCGTCGGTCCCACCCAGGTTAGAGAGCATCAGGTTATTGTAACTGCCGCTGGAAGATGCCCAGCCACCCAGCGTTCGGATCAGTGTACCTTCCGGATTAAAAATAAACGCTGCCTGGGGAGGAAATCGTTGTTTCGGTTTCACGTCCCAGCTGGCACCACGGGGACGGACTTCACAGAGCACAACCACACGCTCACCCTGGTCAGTGGGAAGCGTCGTAATGGGAACCCGTTCCGATCTTCTGCTGCTGTCAGTTCCTACCAGGTTCCACTTGCTCGAAAAATTTAGCGGTGTGGCCGCATCGAAGTCGTTCAAAGAGAGCAACTGCTTCAACACGATCAGGGACGCTTGTTTCTGCAACTGTTGAATCAATACTTGCGGGGAGTTGCTCAACAGTTCCGAAGACTGCAGGTAATCGACCGCAACATCATAGAACGCATATTTCTCTTTTGGCTTTTCATCTGAGACGGTCAGCACCACCACCCGTCCGTCGGCTTCGCGTGGAATAATCAGACGCTTGCGTTGCACATACGCGTCCTGCCCTTTCTGTTCGATGCGTCCCTGTATCGTAATCCGCAGACGGGAAACCGCTTCTCCATTCACTTCCAGGGGAACACGTAGCTGTACGTTGCCGTCCTTATCCGATTCCCCTGTCGCCAGGGGGCCAAACCGCTGTGAAGCCCAGAGTTGCCAGTCGTCGGGGGCATTTTCAAATGCAATCTCGCTGACGGTAATTTTGATATCGGATACCGGTTCCGCATGACGATTGACAACCATTATTTTTCGAGGCGAACTGGGTACATACTTCTCCATGGTAATTGTGCGCCGCAGCGTCTGACCACCTGCCAGATCAATCAGCGCATAGCGTGAAGGATCGTCGAGGGAAGAGGTTGGATAGACGGGCATCTGATAACCGTCGGCGGTAACTTTGTACGACTCCCGATCGTCGGCGGGCAGATTTCGGACCCGGGCGATACCCTCTGCATCGGTTTTGACGCGCAGAAAGGTCTCTTGTGCCCACTCTAAGCGCTGCTTACGTGCCTCCTTATCAGGAGCGATGATTTGGTTTGCCATCGACCAGACTTCCGTGGCAGGAATAAACAGCTTCCCTCCAAAAAACAGCCCGTTGGGATTGAATTTGACTTCGGCGCCTTCGATGGGCTGGCCGATGGGGTCGACCACTTTGACATCCAGGGAAGTGGTTGGCGTGCAGGGAAGTTCCACTTCCGTCTTATACAGTCCCTGCGTGAGCGGAAACAGGTGCGGCCAGAAGGCATCGTGTCGTTCGAAGGCATTGTCGAGGACGGAAGCTTTCCCGGCGTCATGCAGCTTCAGGTAATTTTTCAATTCCTCGGGCGTTGGTCGCGTCGACTGATAACCATCAACCAGGGCGAAGAGCTGTACGTGCCCCCCGGTCGGCAGGGAATCGAATTCAAACGTCCCATCTTCTTTGACGGGCGCAGTCTGCTGCCAGGTCCAGCCACCGACGATCTTGTGATCGAGTCCTTCATCTATGTAAAGTTCCACACACCCGTTATTAATGGGCCGCGGCACCGAGTCGTCCAGGCGACCTTCCAGACGGATGCCCGGTTCCAGAATCGCCACGATGGTCCCGTCTTTTTCCACCTGTTTCGGGTTGGTTACATCAATCAGATGACTGAACAGAACGGGGCCCTCTTCTTTTCTCGCTACTACACGCATCCAGCGGCGGTCCAGTTTGACAACTGGAGAAGTAAAGTAACCGAGCCGCCGGGCATCCTGTTTGAACTCACGTCCGATCACACGATTGTTTTCCAGCAGGGGGTAGGCCTCGGGCAGCAGCTGGCCTTGAGTATCGACCGCTTTCACACGAATGATGCGTCCCGGCTGCAGAACCAGCTTCGGGTTGCCGTTGAGCGAATATTGCGTGCCCGCTTTGGCATAGCCTTCAGCCTCGGCGGAGATCTGTGCCCGGGCGGCTCCCTCCGGAACCTGAATTGTGACCTCCCCCTTCTGATTCGTAATGGGAGGATTGATCGTGATTTTCCCCAGCATGTCTCCTTCATTATCTTCCCACCAGCCGACACGGACCTTGGCGCCGGCAATGGGGCGATCCTGTTCGTCGACAACCGTCACGATTTTTGGCGATGTCTGCTTCAGGTTAATATCGGGTTTCCCCGGTTTTCTCACCTTGCGGACAGCCGGTTTCGTTTTCTCGGCCTCGGGTTTATCTGTGTTCTCTTTCGGTTCTGCCTGCTTTTCTTTCTGAGAGGGATCCGGCTTTTGAGCAAGCACCTGCGGACTGAAGTGAACCGTCGCTACAACGACGGCAGAGAGTAACGCGAGCAGGCCACATCCATACCGCCAGGCAAGCGGAAGACGATCGACGGCAGCCGGGCGTTCGAGCCACTTGAGACGCTGCAGCATTTGTGAACGGTCCGCCATCGCCAGCGCAGCCAGACGGGATTCCGCTCCCTGTCTCCGCAGAGCCCAGTGGGCCAGCAGACGCCGGTATTCACTGAGACTGCTGATGGCATCAGCGGCCTGCGCGTCTGATAAATGCTCACAGGCCAGGCGATGCCGATGCGGCAGTCTCCAGACCAGTGGATGAAACCAGTAGACCGCCTGTGTCAGATGGGTGACCAGATTCCAGAACACATCCCGGCCGGCAACATGCGCGAGTTCATGCATCAGGATGGCCGACTGTTCCTCAGCCGACAGTGTTTCAAACCATGTGCGGGGGAGATAGATTACCGGCCGAAAGACGCCTGCAGTACAAGGGCTTTCGATCTCAGTTGAGTACCGCACCCGGGGTGTGCCTCTCATACTGAAGCGGTCTGCCAGCGACTGACACTGTTGCTGTATGTGATCGGGGACCAGCTCAGATTGTTTGCGCAGAACGGCTGCCCGGCGTACCTGCCAGGTGAGTCTGATTAAGAGAACCATCATGCCAGCTAACCAGATCAGGGTGATTAAAGTACTTTTTGACAAGGAAGATTCATCTGTTGCTGGTTGAGTACGAATGGTCGCAACTGGTGAGATCGGATGAGTTTCAGAAGTCACCTCGTCTGATTCCACATTGCCGGCGGGCGTCGTTTTCGAGGATGTCGCGATCTCCGGTTCCTGATCCAGGGGCAGCGGAATGCTGTGATCCGGCGGAGGTGTTTCTTGCGGTACGAAGGGAGTTGTTTGTGTTTCCTCTGTCAGGGTTTTTGGAACGGATTCGGTCTGAGCAGTGAGAGAGGGAGGCTGCATGTCGGGAGTACTCTCGACAACGGTACTTGTCATCTCTGCTTCCACGGGGGGTAAGATCTCCAGCCCCAGTGGTGGTAATACATAACAGACCAGCGGAAACAGCAGGCAGACAACAGACAGAAAGCGGGTCCACAAAACGGACCAGCGCGGATTGACTGCGGAAAGCGAGTACAGAAGCAGCCACCCTACTGCCAGCAGCAGAGTCAGGCGGATCAAAGTGTTTTGCAGTAGCTCAGATATATCCATCGCAGATCCTTTCGAAGTGGGAATCTGTGGTCTGTTTCAGTGTAGCAGATCGTCGCTTACTTTTCGCCGCGGGCAATTTTCTTGAGCTGTTTGAGCTCCTCGGGGCTCAGGCGTTCCTTCTCAGCCAGCTCCATCAACAGCTGCCCGGTCGAGCCGCCAGTAAAGACTTCCGCCAGCCGACGGACCATCTGTCGCAGGTGTGTTTCCCGCTTGAGCTTTGGGGCATACAGGTACGCCCGGCCTTCGCGCTGGCGCGAGAGCATACCCCGCTCAACCATGCCCACCAGCACGCTGCGCAAAGTGCCGTTATCGATTTCCCAGCCGAAGGACTCCTGGATTTCACCCGGCTTTTGCGGCGCTTTGTTCCACAACAGGCGCAGAACCTCCAGCTCATTCTGATTGGGCTGTTCCATTTAACACTCTCCCATGACGGAACATCAAAAAATCAAACTGAACTGTGATTGTTTCACAGTTCATACGGGAGTGCAAGGAGAAAGTGTGGAAAGTTCACATAATGAGAAGAGAGTGCGAGGTGAACTTGTTTCAGAGGCAGGAGTTACTGATTTTTCAATCCCAACAGCAGGCTGGGATCGTCGGTATAAATGCGTTCGACGCCCTGCTGGAGCAGTTGCTGCATTAAATCGGGATCGTTGACAGTCCAGGCACCCGGCTCGAGGCCTGCGGCTTTAATCTGCTGGACCTTTTCAGTTGTAATCCCGCTGTAATGTAGGACCAGGGCTTCAAAGCCGTGTTGCCTGGCAATCTTGATGTCGGCTGCGATATCCGAATCCGCACCACGATCCCAGAAGACGGGGATCTCGGGAGCCAGTTGTTTGACCTGGGTCATAAAATTCAGGTTCCCGTCATTAAAACCGACCCAGGGTTCCATCTTCAGACGTTTGACCAGCGCGACCGCCTCTTTAACACAGTCGGCCTTAGGCTGCAGCGAAACACGTGTTTTGTGCTGTTGCTTGACGAGCAGCAGTACTTCTTCGAGCAACGGCATCTGTTGGGGTGGGCATTCTGTTTTGGTCAGCTGCTTTCTGCGTCGGAAGTCGGTAGCGACGTCAATCGTTTTCAATTCTGCATATGTGGAATCGGCCACGTCCCGGTTCTGATCACCCACCCGCTTCGTGGTCTTGTCATGTGTGACAACCAGCTTGCCGTCCCTCGTGAGAAAAATGTCGAGTTCCAGCCAGTCTGCACCCGCTAAGATTCCACTTTCAAAGGCGGGGATGGTATTTTCCGGCCAGGCAACGGAATTGCCGCGGTGGGCGGTGACCCCGTTGTTTAAAAAGGAATGTTCCTCAGCAGGAAGTACCGTCAGCAGATTGAGAGTGAACAGCAGGGCGCATACAAATTTCATCAGTTGAGACTCCAGAATAAAGGCCAGGACTCATGCTAGCGGGCCCCAGTGAAGATCTCAAGAAGAGCAGATGAAATTCAGCGATGCGGTCAGGCGATGATATCGTGGACGACATTCGTTTCGAACTGATGCGTCAGCCGTTCGCCCAGGCCGTTGCGCTGGTAGACCAGTCTTTCATGATCCATGCCCAACAGGTGCAGAATCGTCGCGTGCCAGTCCTGGATGCTGACGCGGTTTTCTACGGAAGCGTAGCCGACTTCATCGGTGCTGCCATAAACCAGCCCCCGTTTGACTCCGCCCCCCGCCATCCAGGCAGAGAAACCGTAGGGACCATGATCGCGGCCGGCGAGTTTCATCTGGGCGTTGTTGGTGATCTGGGCCGTCGGCAGACGTCCGAACTCACCACCCCAGAGGACCAGCGTCGAATCGAGCAGTCCCCGCTGACGCAGGTCTTTGAGCAGTCCCGCGACAGGCAGGTCGGTCTGGCCACAGGCACTCTGCAAGGAATTTGCAATCTTGGAGTGGTTGTCCCAGAGTTGTGTCCGGGTATAAAGCTGAACGAAGCGAACTCCCTTCTCTACCAGCCGTCGGGCCAGCAGGCAGCGTCTGCCGAAACTTTCGGTCTCTTGCTGATCGATGCCATACATGGCCAGGGTTTCCTGCGTCTCCTGTGCCAGGTCGAGTGTCTCGGTCGCTTCGAGCTGCATATTGGCAGCCATCTCATAATTCTGAATGCGGGCTTCCAGCTCCTGTTGACCGGGGCGTTGTTTCTGATGCATGCGGTCGAGTTGTTTGAGCAGCTGTTGCTTGTTGCGACTGACCTGCTCGGCGTGAGCGTAATCGGGAGCCAGGTTCAATAGCGGAGAGCCCGTCGATTTCATTCGCGTTCCCTGGTAGAGGGGCGAAAGGTAACCCGACATCCAGTTATCCACGTTGTTGACAGGCAGTCGATTGGTGGGATCAGCGAGTACCACGTAAGCGGGTAGATTCTGATTTTCATTCCCCAACCCGTAGGTAACCCACGAGCCGAGCACCGGATGCCCGGGAAACGTCTGGCCGGACTGCATTTTATAAATGGCCGGTTCGTGGTTGGGATGCACGTTATACATTGAGCGGACAATCGTCATCTCGTCCACTTCCTGCGCAATGTTCGGCAGCGCATTGGAAACCCAGGCTCCCGACTTGCCGTGCCGCTTGAATTCAAACGGGCTCTGCATCAGTTTCCCGGTGCGGTCGGTTTCGAATACTGCGTTGCCGGTAAGTTCGCGGGGAGCGGTCTGTCCGTGATATTTCTTCAAGGCGGGCTTGGGATCGAACAAGTCAACCTGGCTGGGGCCTCCCTGCATACAGAGATGAATGACTGACGTGGCGCGGGGAGTGAAATGCGGACGACGCGGCTGCAGGTTCTCTGGAAGATTCTGAGCGCGATGTGTATCTGCTCCGAAGGCCTGCTGCCCCAACAGAGAAGACAGCGCAACGCCACACAGACCGTCTGTCATGCGATCAAAAAAGCGACGACGGGAAAGTTCAGTCAGCAGTTCATTTTGTAGCGGGGGAACGGTCATGACTTCTCAGTCGATGTAAAGAAATTCGGCGGAGTTGAGCAACACGTGGCAGTATTCAGTAAATCCATCAGCAGGACGGGAATCCTGTTGGGAATCATTTTTTGCAGGCGGATTCAGTAACTTCAGCGAGTCGAGGGCCAGCGCGAGTTCTGTCTCAGCAGGGGGACGCTGGTAGGCCAACTGGTAAGCCAGCTTAATCTGTTGAGCGGGATCGTCTCCCGCCTGCTTCCGGACTCGATTAGCAAAGTAGACCGCCAGTTCGTGTACCATATTATTATTGACCAGCAGCAGGGGCTGGGAAACGACGTTGGAAATTTTACGTTCGGTGCAGTTCGGGTTCATTTGGGGCAGGTCGAACACTTCCAGGAAGGTCGGCATTTCTTTTCGGCGGTGACGGACATAAACGCTGCGTCGCCAGCCGTCCTCACTCCGCTTCGCGGTGACCAGTCCATCTTTCCGGACTTCCACAGCGACCGGCTGACCATATTTCGTCTCGTCGAGTTCGCCGGCAGTGAAGATCAGAGCGTCGCGCAGTTCCTCTGCTTCGAGTCGTCTGAGTGACATACGGGAAAGCAGTTCGTTTTCCGGATCCAGTTTCTCCAGTTCCGGCGTGACTGAAGATGACTGACGGTAGGCACGCGAGGTCATGATCAGGCGATGCAGTTTTTTGAACTGCCAGCCCTGTTGCACGAATTCAACCGCCAGCCAGTCCAGCAGTTCGGGATGGCTGGGAGGTGTGCCCAGGGCGCCAAAGTTGTCGATACTCTTCACCAGACCGGTACCAAAATGTTTGTGCCAGATGCGATTCACAATCACCCGGGAAGTCAGCGGATGGTCGGGCTGCGTCAACCAGCGGGCAAACGCCAGTCTGCGTCCGGTTTTCTCTTCGGTCTGTAACGAAGGATCAATGCGATAAGGCGAGATGCCCTCAGCGATCGCGGACGGCGGCCCCGGTTCCACAGGACGGGTGGGCTGCATCTCGTCGCCACGGCGATAGATATAGGTCGGCGAAGGACGCCCCCGGTCCCAGAGGGCCCGGATCATTTCCGGGGTTTTGAGAGAGGCTTTCAGGTCCTTGAGCTGTTTGTCGAGCTTCTTCTTTTCCGCCTTGTCCAGTTTCTTGTCTTTGAGTTTCGATTCGACGTCTGCAATTTGGGCTTCGATCGGAGCATTATGCTGATCGATGGCGGCCTGTTCTTCCTTGGGGACCAGGGTCAACAGACGACTGCGGGCCCGTTTCCATTGATTGCTGAAAGGCTGTGGTGTCATCCAGTCGTACTCGTCGTAGGCTCCCTTAAAGATTGCCATGGAACGATAATAGTCGCGCTGCGGAATCGGATCGTATTTATGACTGTGACAGCGGGCACAATTCATCGTCAGGCCCAGCACACTGCGGTACAGTACGTCGAGTTCATCCGAGATGACCTCCAGACGGTCAGTCACACGATTCACCGGGTTGGCTGAGGTCCCATCGGGCGCCATTCTTAGAAAGCCGGTCGCCACCAGCTTTTCAATCAGTTCGGGAGTGACTTCGGCGGCGTGTTGATGATCGACCAGTTCATCGCCGGCCAGTTGTTCGGTGAGGAAGACATCGTAAGGCTTGTCTTCACCAAAAGACTGAATCACATAATCCCGGTAGCGATACGCGTATTTGCGGATCAGGTCGGCACTCCGTTTTCCTTCGGAATCCGCGTAGCCGGCCAGGTCGAGCCAGAACTGCCCCCACTTCTCGCCATAACGGGGAGAATCGAGCAGACGATCGACCAGTTTTTCATAGGCGTCCGCACTTTCATCCGCGAGAAATGCCTGTACTTCAGCTTGTGTGGGAGGCAGTCCTGTTAAGGCATAGGTTGCGCGGCGGATCAAAGTCCGCTTGTCTGCCTCGGGGGCATAGGAGAGGTCAGCTGCTTCCAGTTTGCGGAGCAGGAAGGCATCGATCGGATTTTTCACCAGTGTCTGATGTTTGACTGCGGGCGGAGTGACCTGCTGGGGAGGCTGGAATGACCAGAACTGACGATCCTCGGTTGTGACCAGTGGGTCCTGGTCGAGGCGAAACGGTTCGCTGTTGTCATCTTCATGCAGGCCTTCGGTGATCCAGGTTTTCACCGTTTCCAGTTCCGCGGCGGGCATCGGTTCGATTCCGGCGCGGCTGATTTCCGCTTTGGGGGGGCAGGTCTTCTTTACAATATATTTGACCAACGGGCTTTCGTCGGGCTGACCTGTGATGACCGCAGGTCCCGCGTTTCCGCCGGTCAGCATCGCTGCCTTGGTTCGCAGGTCGAGTCCCCCTTCCTGGTACTCCGGGCCGTGGCACATCACACAACGGCGATAGAGGATCGGAATCACATCGTGCTGCGAGATTTGGGTTTCCGCGACAGACTGGGGCGCTGCTTTGAACTTGAGTCCGCCTCTGATCCACAGGCGTACGGTTTCGATTTCGGCTTTCGAAAGGGGCATCTCACCTTCCGGGGGCATCAGCTCTTCGTGCAGATAATCATAGAGCAGACTCTCTTCCGGTTGCCCCGCGACGAGCCCTGCTCCTGATTCGCCTCCCTTGAGCAGGCCGGCGGTTGAGCTCAGATCGAATTCCGCTTTGCGGTTTTTCTCACTGTGGCATTTGATGCAGTGTTTCTGAAAGATCGGCAGGACGCTGTCTTCGTAAACAACGGATTTTTGTTCAGCGGGGGAGTCTGCAGCGTGACTGACGGTGGTGAAGTGCAGGCAGACAATCAGACAGTTGCACAGCAGGCCGGTGATGGTACGACGGGAAACGACCATTGCTGAAGGTTTCTCGCGATTAGAGGCAGGCGTTGATGGAGGATGACAATCGGGTCTGATTGTCCGTATGACTCAAGCTGGTAGTCACTCCCGTTCTGCGCGCGTCCAGAACTCAGGAAGGAACATAATTATAACAGTTTATATGTCGGTTCTGTCAAGCACTAACCCCGACGATTCCTGTTTCGGCTGGTTCTGCTTGACTGGGCTGCCTGAGCGGTCCGATGTGAAGAATCGCTATAAACACTGTTTCCTGTTACAAAGTTGTTGACTCTCAATTCTCAGAAATTACGATTGAATTTCGTTGGAAGGGATGAGGAGCCCCACTATTTCGAGTGACTTTTTTCAGGAATCAGTTTGATGATCAGATCGCAAATCATGAAAGCGGGCCTCAGTGTGGTTACACTGATGTTGCTGCTCTCCAGTGGACCGATGCTTCAGGCCGGCGTGAGCAAAGATGCGGCGAGTAAGTATCTCAAGGATGTGCAGACCGGAAATCCCGGTTTGAAATCGGTGGGAAAAATTACATTCGGACCCGGCGGATTGCTGGTGGTGGCGGACCCTGCGAAAGCGACAATTACAGTTATTGATACTCACGATGCGGGACCTCTACAGAAGCTGGAGAAAAAAGTGCCCCAGATTGATGTCGCCGTAGCGGCCAGCCTGGGCGTCGAACCCGCTCAGATCGACATTGCCGACATGGCCGTCAATTCACAGAGCGGCAAAGTCTATCTCTCCGTCAAACGCACGACCGATAATCAACCGGCGATTCTGGTGATTGACGCGCAGGGGAAGGTGAAGAACTTCGATCTGTCGAATGTCGACTATATCCAGGTCTCACTTCCCGGTGGAGAAAAATCCAAAATTCGCAACATCACCGGCGTCGCACTGGCCAGTGATCGTCTGCTGGCAGCAGCACAGTCGAACGAAGAGTTCGCCAACAAAATTTACTCGATCCCGCTGCCACTGACGCATGGCACCTCGGCCAAAATCTTCAGTGCCGAAACTTATCACGTGGCTCATCGTCGCTGGGAAACCAAGGCCCCGATTCAGTCGTTCGTACCTTATTCGAATAAAGGTAAGAACTATATTGTAGGTGCGTTCGCCTGCACACCGATTGCCAAGTTCCCCCTGGATGAACTGCAGTCCGGCAGCAAGGTCAAAGGAACCAGTGTCGTCGAACTCGGATCGGGTAACCGTCCGCTGGACATGCTGACTTACGAAAGTAACGGCAAGGAATGGCTGTTGACGAACACCTTCCGCTTCCACTGGAAGAAGAGCATGTACGGCCCCAGTAAATGGTGGGGCGTTCGAGTCAACATGGATTACCTCGAAGCAGAGGACATCAATGAGGAAGCGGCTCGCCGCGATGTGAAACAGAAACAGGGGCCCAACGGCATTGAAATCGTCGATCAGCTCTCTGGTGCCGTGCACATCGACAAGCTGCAGAAAAAGGAAATCGTTGTGCTGCGTGACAACGACGGACACCTTGATCTGGAAATTGCCGAGCTGCCATAACCAGTTTGGTTGTTGATCTTCGGGCTCTTTCCGGTTTTTAAATCAACGGGAAAGAGCCTGTTTTTATTCACGAAACAAATGAGCGGCATGGTGCTGGCCACCGGTATCGGAGAACCGCGTGTTTTCGAGATTACCGGCGACTAACGCCGTTCCGCTCACCTCTGCTGGAATGGTGTTGTGATGTCGTTATCAGTCCCAGCTGGAAAACTAATCTCAGTCACGCTGTTTTTGGTGACTGCTTTCAGTCTGGTCGCCCCTGCGCAGGCAACCGGCACACCCGATGACCGTCTGTTTCAACTCAGCTTTGAAGCAGACAAACAGGACCCGCGGCAGTGTCGCGTGGTCGTGACAGCAGCAGATTCCCGACTCTGGACAACGCTCCGTGATGCCTCCGAGGAACAGTACCAGCAGGTCCTGTCGCTGAAGCGGGAAAACAAATCTACTCAAGAGCTGCCCCCCATGCTGGGACGCTATGAACTGCAAGATCAGCGGCTCACCTTTCAGCCTGCATTTCCGCTCGTGAGAGGCGGTCGCTATCAGGCATTCTTTGACGCGCGTGCGTTACAACTGGCTGGGAAAGAGGGAGAACAGCGTCTGCAGAAAACATACGCCATTCCCCTGCCCGAAACAAAACCGCCGCGGGTGCTATCGATCTATCCTTCGGGCAAAGAGCTTCCCGCCAATCATTTGAAGTTTTATATTCAGTTTTCGGAACCGATGCAGCAGGGCGACATCTTCGATTACTTCTCACTCTATAACAAAACTCAGCAGCAACTGGTCCCCCGACCGTTTCGACATACTGAGCTCTGGTCTCCTGATGGAAAACAACTGACACTCTGGTTTCATCCCGGTCGCCAGAAGACGGGCGTGAATCTGAATGTCGAACTGGGGGCGATCTTGAATGCCGGACAGGAGTATGAATTACGGATCAACCCGAAGTGGTCGGCACTCACGGGGCATGCACTGGGACAGGAAGTTAAAAAAACATTCTCAGCGGTCGCCATGGATGAACGTCAGCCAAAACCGGAGTCATGGCAACTGAAAGTTCCGACCTCCGGAGCACGAGCGCCATTGATTTGTGAACTGGGGGAATCACTGGATTACGCCCTGCTGCACAGTCAGCTTCGCATTCAGACGATCAGTGGAAAACCGGTGCCCGGCAAGATCGAACTGGCGGATCACGAATCGGTCTGGAAGTGGACCCCGGAAAAACCCTGGCAGCCGGGCCGCTATCGGCTGGTGATCGGTTCTGTGCTGGAAGATCTCGCGGGCAACAGCCTGCAGCAGCCTTTCGCCGTCGATCTCTCTCAACAGCAGACAGGCTCGAACACGGTAGGGGAATTCGTTACACTCGGGTTTGAAATCAAATAAGCTTTGCTCTTCAAATCTGAGGTTCACCGATGTGTCGCGCGCTCATCTTCCTGATGCTCTGTTGTTGTTCGCTTTCCCTTTCGGCAGCAGAGACGCCGCCGAACATCGTCTTTATTCTGGCCGACGATCTGGGCTGGCGCGATCTGCACTGTTATGGAGGACAGCTCGCTGATACACCCCACCTTGATCAGTTGGCGAAACAGGGTATGAAGTTCACGAATGCGTATTCTCCGGCGCCAATCTGCTCTGCTTCACGGGCCTCAATTCTAACCGGAAAGACACCTGCGAGGCTGCATTTTGAATTCGTCACAAAACCGGCCGGCGTGCAACCGCCCACCCGCCTGATGCAGCCCCCCGCTTACACGCAGGACCTGCCTTTGAAAGAAGTCACACTCGGCGAGATGCTGCAGCAGGCCGATTACGAGACCGGCTTCTTCGGGAAGTGGCACGTGAATGAGCATTATCAACGTTACCTGGGCTGGAGTCCGACACACGGTCCACGTCAGCAGGGATTTCAAAAGGCTGTCGAAACCTTCGGCAGTCATCCCTACGCCAAAAAGTTTGCCTGGAAACCAGGAGACTTTAAAAAGGACGAGTTTCCCCCTGATGCAGTTACAGAGAATGCCATCCGCTTCCTGCAACAGAAACGCAGGCAGCCGTTCTTTCTATATCTCTCTTATTTCCATGTGCATACTCCGGTCAAAGCACCCACCGACTGGCTGATAGAAAAGTATCGGGGCCGCGCTGCAGCCGGTCCGGGAAATCAAAAACTTCGCACGCACTATGGTGCGTTTATTGAAACCCTCGATACCTATGTGGGACAGGTGCTGGACGCGCTGGATCAACAGGGTCTGCGCGATTCCACCCTGATCGTCTTTACGTCCGACAACGGCGGGCATCCCGAGTATGCCGCCAATGGCCCTCTGCGGGGAAGTAAGTGGAACCTGTATGAAGCGGGGATCCGTGTGCCCCTACTAGCCCGCTGGCCCGGGCATGTGAAAGCGGACAGCGTGTGCGAAGTACCGGTCAGCGGGACCGATCTGTTTCCTACTTTTTGTGAAGTCGCAGGGGGAAACTGTGACTCGCTGACGCTCGATGGTCAAAGCCTGGTCCCGCTGCTGGAGGGGAAAGCAGCCGCATGGCAGACGCGACCGCTGACCTGGCATTTTCCGTATTATCATCCGGAAAAAGGGTATGAAACAGCCAAAGAGACGATCGGCGTCAATGATTTCGCGGTAAGCAAAACCCGACCCGTCTCTGCGATTCGCAGTGGAGACTGGAAGCTGTTGCAGTTTTATGAAACGGGAAAACGCGAGCTGTATGATCTAAGCAGCGATCCGGGTGAGCAGCATGATTTAAGCGCCAGCCAGCCGGAGCAGGCTGCGCAACTGGGAATGCAGCTGCAACAGATGCTGCAGGACATGCAGGCCCGTTATCCGACTGCGGCTGCTTCTCAAAAGTGAATCGCGGTTTAACCGAGTTCGGCGATTGGACCAGCAGGGCCTTCGACCAGTGGCGTGGGACGTCCTCCCGGTTTGATCCAGTGTCCGTAAGGATCGATGCCCAGCTTGCTGAACACGGTGGCACCCAGATCGCCTGGCCCCAGACGTCGTTCGGCGATTTCACCACCACGACGATCGGTAGCACCAATCACCTGACCGCCGGGCACACCCGCACCAGCAGCCAGCATCGACATGACGGGAGTCCAGTGACCACGTCCATCGGTTTTGGTGATGACCGGCCCACGACCGAATTCACCCAGAACGAGGACCAGGGTTGAATCGAGCAGGCCGCGTTCTTCCAGATCGCTGATGAGCGTCGTCACGCCATGATCGAACGAGGGAAGCATCGGTTTCAGACCTTTGGTGATTCCGCCCCACTTGACTTCGTCACCGTGATGATCCCAGTGTCCCCAGGCATCACTCATGGTGATGAAGGTGACACCCGCTTCAACGAGACGGCGGGCCAGCAGTGATTTGCGACCGAAAGAGCTGTCACCGTACTTGTCACGGATCTTCTGCGGTTCTTTATTAAGGTCGAATGCGCGGGCAACATTTCCCGACAGAACCATGTCGTATGCTTCCTGTACGTAACGGTCCTGCAGGGCCAGGTCGGATGACATGTCAGCATGTTTTCGCATCTGGTCAAACTGACGGCGGAGTGCATCACGGTCGGTGAGGCGGGAAGATGTGACGCCATCCGGCATGCCGAACTTACCGGCTGCTTTGACGCCGTCTAATGGTTCATAGCGATGTCCCAGATGCCCTGCACCGTAGATGTCGGCTGCCATGCTGTCGGCCAGCGCGACGAAACCGGGCATCCCTGGAACGTTGGGGCCACGGAATTTTGCTGCGACCGAACCCATGGAAGGATAGCCGCCCCCGTCACGGTTGTCGTTGGTTCGACGTGATTTGGGATTCGCTGCCTGGAAGGTAGTGGGTGTGTGATTGCTGGCCGTGGCATCCATCGAGCGAATGATGGCGAACTTGTCCATCATTGCTGCCTGCTTGGGCAGGTG
Organism: Gimesia chilikensis; assembly: GCF_008329715.1. Lineage (GTDB taxonomy): Bacteria > Planctomycetota > Planctomycetia > Planctomycetales > Planctomycetaceae > Gimesia > Gimesia chilikensis. The sequence goes on from NZ_VTSR01000002.1 coordinate 131,909, forward strand.
CTCGCAAATTTCAATGCCGCTGACTGAAGTCTGAATCGGATTGAAGGGACCACGAATTTCTTTCGGGGCCTGTGGTTTCAAATCCCAGGTATCAAGCTGACTGGGACCGCCGGACAGCCAGATCATAATCACCGACTTGGCCTGGTACTTTTGGCTGATTTGTGCCTGGGGAGCGGCCTGTGCCTTTTGTCGTAACAGCTCCGGAAGTGACAAACCAGCGAGACCAGCCATGCCTGTCTGCAGGAACCAGCGACGGCTGCCACTGCGAATCAGGTCTGAACCGGGAGCGAAACTGGCAAAACTGCTGCCGCTCTGATGGTGTCTTCCGTGTGTATTTTCTGGGTTGAAGTCTGACTGGGACATCCGAATTCTCCCATTTCAAAATCGAGGATTCGATTATTAATTAGGATTAGATAAAAACTGGTGTGGTAAATAAAAAAACAGCTTTTATCTCATACCCTGTGTGGTGAGTCGCGCTGGCAGGAATATGAAGGTTCTTTAATGATCAGCATACACAAATATGATCGGAAAGAACAGCGCGAAATTCCGCATTAATCTCCAGATTCGCCCGCTGTGTGTCCGTGTGTATACATTCTTCTTGCTCTAATCAGTGTATTCGGCATAAAACGTGGTGGCTGAGGGCCTGATTTCAGGAAAGTTTTAACAGCTTGATTGCGTTTTCACGGCAGATCTTGCTGCGGACCTCGTCGGGCAGAACCAGTTTTTCGAACAGTTCGAACTGGGGAACATGCTGTCCGGGAGCGAGGTAATCGGTGCCGAACATGATTCGGTCCTGACGTCGGATCAGGAATTCCGTTCCGAATTCCATATCACGAGAAATTGAGTTGGCTCCCGAACCCGCGGAGAGATCTCCGTAGATGTTGGGGTAGCGGCTCATCAGATCATCAATCGCACCACCTGGCTCAACTTTCGATTTCGGGTAGCCGCCCAGTGATTTCTGATCGAGCCCGCCGGAAATCGATGCCCACCAGCCGGGACCATGGCCGATGAAGTTCAGTTCGGGAAATGTCTTCAGTGCGTTCTCAAGTCGCTTCAGACCGGGAACATCTTTGCCGCGAATATTATCGATATGGAACAGCAGCGGAATACCGACTTCCTGGCAGGCTTCGTAAACGCGCATCATCAATGGATCATCGAAATTCAGACCGACTTTGTGTTCCCCGAAGCCTTTGGCTCCCTGATCGACCCAGCCCTGGATCATACCGGTGAGCGCTTTGACTGAGCCGGCGTGCGTCGTGCGAGGGTCGACCGAGCAGAAGGGAATCAGACGATCGGGGTGATCTTTGGCAGCCGCCAGCACCGATTCGGTTGTTTGCAGATACTTCGTGGATTCAGGCGAAGTCAAAGGCAGCACCACGGCTTTCTCGACTTCGAATTCATCCATCCAGCTGATTAAGGCTTCAGGTGACAGATTCTTCTTCGGGTCTGTGTAGGTGCCGATGTGCGTGTGGACGTCAATGAACCCGGTGCCCGCTTCGATACTGGGAGCTGCCGCCTGAGCACGGCTGGTCGGCCATTGACCGGCTGCACAACCGAGGCCAGCGAGGAGCAGTGATTTCGAAAAGGCACGTCGGGAAATATTCATCGCTCATTCCTTTGGGGGGATTTTTGAAGGAAGGTTCACAAATTGCTTTCTTCCATTCAAAACAACCCCCGCAGGAATTACAAGAGCGGTTCTGAAATTATTTGGGGACGCGACGTCGGTTTTCGAACTTGATCTGAGTGACCCCTTTGGGATGCACGTTGGCCTGTTCAATGCGTGCATGCAGCTGCTTTGCCAGCTTCGCACGCACTTCTGCCGTCGCTGGATCGCTGGCCAGATTCTTCATTTCTGCAGCATCTGACTGATGATCGTAAAGCTCGACGCCCAGCTTTCCCTTTTCTCCCCATTCGGTATAACGATAACGAGGAGTCCGCAGGCTGTAGCCGTTGGCGTATTGAGTGAATGCCGAATCGCGCGATGCCACGGAGGCGTCTTTCAGAGTGGGAACCTGACTCACCCCGGCCGCCGAAGCGGGGGCTTTCAAGCCGGTCAGATCTGCCAGCGTGGGATAAAAGTCGACCATTTCTGCAGGTGCTTCTGCTGTCTGCCCCTGGGCAAGTACACCCGGGCCGGCGATGATCAGCGGCACATGCGTTGCATTCTCAAACAGCGTTGTTTTCTGCCAGTGTCCGTGCTCACCCATATGATAACCGTGATCGGAAGTGAAAACGACAATCGTGTTCTCTTCCAGCCCGCTCGCTTTCAGTGCTTCCAGAATTTTACCGAGTTGTGCATCAGCAAAGGTGATGGAAGCGTAGTACGCCTGAATTGCCTGGCGGGCCAGATCATCAGGCAGGTTTATCTGAACTTTCTTCCGTCTCACTGACTGCCGGGCCGGCTTGGGAATCGTGTCGAGATAGCCTGCGGGAACCTGTGGGACTTTAATCTGCTCAGTGGGATACTTCTTGAAGTAGTCCTTGGGAGCGACATAAGGTGTGTGTGGACGGTAGAGACCGACCGCCATGAAGAACGGCTGCTTGCTTTTAGCAAACTTCTGCAGCTGTTCGATGGCGATATCCGCGGCAATGCCGTCTGTCTGTTCTGCGTCAGTTCCCTCCGCGGCGAGCCAGCTGAGCATGCCTCCAAAACTACCGGGGGTCAGAGTGAAAATCAGATCCTCATCATCCACATCGCGTCCGCGGGGATTGAAGGTCTGGTTCCAGGAATAAGGGTCATCATGTCCGCCGGTCCCGATATGTTTGGGAACGTTGTAGTGATAGATCTTCCCCACCCGGGTAGCGAAGTAACCGTTGTCACGAAACATCTGCGGAATGGTTTTCACGTTGGGGACGTGTTCGCGGATGTAGATCGCATTGCGATGGACGAGCGTCTGATCGGGGTACATGCCCGTCATGAAGGAGGCCCGACTGGGACCACACAGCGGAAACTGGCAGTAGGCATTCTGAAAGCGAACACCCCGTTTTGCCAGCTGATCGATATTCGGAGACTGGACCTGCGGATGACCGTAGCAGCCCAGATCGCAGTTGAGGTCGTCGCAGATCAGGAACAGAACGTTGGGTCTGCTCTCTTCAGCTGAGACGGCTGATAGAGAATTGAAAAACAGCGCGCTGCAAGCGAAGGCAAACAGCAGAGATCGACCGAGGCTGTGGATCATGAATGTACCCCCAGGGGAATTAGAATTAAGAACCAGTGAATGTGTACACACTCATATCCTAACAGAGTGGAGGCCCTGTTTCAGTAGGGAATACCAGGTTCCATTTGAAGTTTTTGAGGCTCAGACTGACTCGTGAATTTCAGGTAAAACCCGATTTTTTGTTACAGAGATTTATTTCTGTGAATCCCTGTTAATTCTTATTTGTTTACTGCTAAACAGTATTGATTGTCGCTGAACTGGGGTTTAGCCTTACGGGAGCTCATTCTGATACTCTTAAAGGTCGTTTTATTGATGTCTGAGACTACTGTGATCGAATGCCCTAATTGTGGGGCTACGTTTAAAGCCAAATCCAAAGCAGCCCTGGGGAAAAAAGTTGCCTGCCCGAAGTGCCAGGTTCCTTTTGTCATATCCGCCCCATCATCTTCCTCAAAGTCAAAGAAGCCGCAGCAGGCGGCTGCGCAACAGGATGCCTGGGACGACCTCTGGGATGAAGAGGATGATCTGGAAGCCAGCCAGCCACCCCGAGAAAAAGCAAACCGCCCTCGAGGACGATCGGCGAAACGGAATCCGTCTTCAGGAGACTCTCTGAAGTGGATCGGTCTGGCAGCCATCGTGGTGATTGTCGGGGGAGGCATCGGGTTGATTGCCCTCAACTCGGGAGGCTCCGGTGGCTCGTCAGAAAATCTCGCTGCTAAACTGGCAACGACCGGAGCTGCCAATCAGTCTTCAGATAAAGAGGAAGTGTCGGAGACGCTAACGCCCGAACCGACTGAGGCTAAGTCAACTGAACCGGAAACGACAGAGAATGCGAAACCGCAAATGACCGTTGCCAGCTCAACTACTTCGACTTCTGCCATCCCAGAGGCGGATCAGTCCGTGACTGTCGATCCTTCTCTCACTCCCGCGCAGGCGGCTGCGACGCACCTCTTGGTTTTTGAAATTATCAAGCTCGACTCTACGATCACCAACTCGATCAAGAACTCACGTCAGAATAAGGCGCGAATGCTGGATATGCTTTCAAGAAGCACTGCTCAGGTCGTCGACACTCAACTGAAAAAGTCAGATGTGCTGACCTTTATCCCGAGATCGACTCAGGTTGATCTCTCCCGGAATCTACTCAGTCTGCAGGCAGACCCGCGCGCCGCCAGACAGATCGCCGACAGCATCAATAAAAATGCGTCGATCAAAGTACAAATCGCGGAGACTGCCAAAGTGGTGGCACTCGAGCTTCCCGAGGAAGAGGCAGATGAGGAAGGCGTGGATTATGAAGTTAAATATGTGATTGAGGAAATCGACGAATCGATTTCAAAACAGATCGCGGCCAATCCGGTAGCAGGGGAGAGTGTCTTATCTCAGTTGCTGAATCATCAACTGTCTCAGAAGTATCCCGACTACATTGCTGATAGTGTGAAACTTGATCTTGAATATCATGTCATGACCATGCGTATGAAGAGATGTCCGTCTGTTGCATTATATATGGAGATCAACAGTATTCCCTCGATTCCAGTCAAACTGAATCTGATGATCAATAACGTTCGCCAATTGAGAACGCCTGAAAAGATTCAGCCAACACAGCTGACCTATAAGATCAAGAAGTACAAAAAACCTGACAGTTTACAATATTTCCGGAGAGATAATTATGACATGTTCAGAGACAAGATCATCAGCGGACTGTATATTGCCCTGGCAGATGACATTTTCGGTTATGTACCGGGCTCTCTGAGGGTAGATCTGGTTAATGAAACGGTTACCTTTCAGTTTGATCATGAACCGGAAGCAAATCTGGCGCGGCGATTAAATCAGAATTTTTTTAATGATCTCATCCTTTCGGATCAACCCATCAAAACCGGTCCCCCTGAGCCGCCATTCCGCACGCCGGGAAGGCCGATGCGACTCGTTGTACTGCGGGTTATCGAGGCGGATGGTGTGGGAACCGTCTATTTCAGTGACCTTCATCCAGACGAGGTGAAGGCAAAGCTGGCTCAGGATTACGATGATTTGAATCATTATTTGGCTGGTGAAATTGATGGATATATCGCTGATTCTGCTGAAGGCAATCCGCAAGAGATGCTGATTGCGATCCAGCTCGACCAGATTCCGCCACCCGATCTCGCAAAAATGATTAATGCGATCACGCTGTTTGATTATAAAGTTGCCGATGAATTCGTCGCCGTTCATGAAGTGCAGTACGATCCGGAATCATCGGAGAAGACCATGTTCTTCAATTTTACCAATCACAATGAGAAAGCAGCTCAATTCAGACCAGAACGGGTACGTGCCAAAGTAGAAACGGAACTGGCTGATTTACCCCGATACATCCCCGGCTCGCTCCAGATGGATTTTGACAAGGGAACTCTCAGTGTCAGAATGCGAATCGGATTAGATGACAGATGGGAGAAGAATAACGTAATCCATAGTCTGACTAGATTGAATCTGCAATTGAGTTACCTCAATTCCCTGCCTCCGCAAGGGAAAAGTCAGGCTCATCCGAAAGGCATCGGTATTGTCGCGGGTTCAGCTGCAGACAAGGGCCAGGGTTCATCCATGTTGCAACCTGCCGGCCAGCTGGCAAAAGGGAAACACCTGAAAGTGACGATTCAGTACGGACTGTATGCAGGTAAAACGAATATCGTCCGCAGTGCCCGGTCTGCCCTGGATGGATTTACCTGGATTGATCTCACAACATTTCAGGTTGATGAAGCGAAAAAAGAGATTACCTTCGAGACCACCGGGGAGATGAATGTTCCCGCGCTCGATCGCTTGCTGAAACGCCAGAAGTTTTACCAGTGTGTTATCAACAGCGAGGCATTACCCGAACCCGAGGGCTCAGAGGAATAGCTTAAACGGGAAGCTCAATCCTGAGTACCGGCGATGTATTTTTCCATCAGTGCCAGGGTCTCCGGGCTGACATGGTGCTCGATCCCTTCGGTGTCGGTGGCTGCTGTCTCTTCACTGACGCCGAGTGCGACCAGGAAACTGAAGACGATTTCGTGGCGATGTCGCGAGTCTTTCGCGAGCTTCGTCCCCTTACTCGTCAGTTCGACGGGGCTGTAAGGTTCCGTGGTGACATAGCCATCCCGCTGCAGACGACTCACGGTACGGTTCACAGTGACGTGACTGACGGCAAAGTGTTCTGCCAGATCTTTGACCCGGCAGACACCCTGCTCTTCAATGACTTCCGCGATGGCCTCCACATAGTCTTCTGCTTTTTCCGTGGCATGATCCACACGGGTGCGCTCGTGTTGATTCTTCGGTTTCTTTTTTGCGGCCATCCTGTTTTGCCTTTAGGGTTCTGAAGATGTGGAGCCCTATCTTAACGGCCGGAAACCGTTTTTAACAGTCTGGGGCGCGTGAGAAACTGCACTCTCACCCTGTTAAGAAATCAACACCGTGCTGTCCCGATTTATGAACAGGTTCAACCGCGAATTCAGATTCTGTTATGTGGCCTTACAGATGTTTTTCCACAAACGTCCAGGCCGAGGCATCGTTAAATTCGTGTCCCCCTTCGAAAATGACATGCTCGAAACGATCCTGCAGGTTGAGCTGCTCATAATAAGCTTTGGCCCGGGGCGCCAGTTGCTTACCTTTCTCGCGATGCGAGGGCCGATCGGTTGCACCTGCCTGTATCTGTAATGCACGGGGACAGATCAGCGCGACCAGGTCGGCATCATTGAAGAGCGTCATGCGATCCATGAAGCGAAAGTCAGGAGGGACCGAAAGTTCCTCTTCCTCATAGCGGCCCTCCTGAACTCCAAAGTAACAGCTGGAGACCGCCACCTTAATTCGTGGATCGACGGCAGGAGTCACAAGGGCGTAATAGCCGCCGTAGGACAAACCAACCATCCCAATCCGGCTGGCGTCCACTTCGGGACGTTTAATGAGTTCATCAATGGCATAGGTGATCTTGGCAATCTCGACAGCGGTGATACTGGTGCCGATGAGCCGCATGCGGTCGTCAATCTGGCGGCGGATATCTTTGGGAAATTCGTCGGCACGGAACAAGTGCTGTGGGGCATAAACAATATAGCCTCGTTTCACCGCGCCGCGGACCATGTCATTGTAGTTTGCACCACCGTTAAATAACGCAACTTCAGGCGATCCGCCACCGCCGTGCATGGAGATAATCAGCGGGGCTTTCTCTTTGAGGGATTTGGGGAGAATGAAGATTCCCTCGGAATGCACGCCCGGCAAAATCGGGAACATGGCCCGGTAGTAGACGCCGATACTGTCCTCGCCGATCTGTTTGTAGGAAGCTTTTAAATCGGGACGCTTGCCCGGTGGAGGATACCCGATACTCTGACAGAACGCACCGCGGTAAGCCTCTGCGGACTTTGCAAACGCGTCCGCCGATGAATAGTCAGGCCGAAACAGTTTCTTGAATCGACTCTGGTCGGCAGCCATCTTCTGAATATAGGCATCCAGTTCCCGCGCCTGTTCGTTACGGAGCGGATTCGAGTCGGCCACATTCTGATTGAAGTATTCAGACTTTTTTGAATCGGTTTGTCCACAGGCCAGGGTGGGCAGCAGACTGAAGACCAGAGCCAGGGCGGAAACAGCTTTCATGTCACACGGTCCTTTCAGGGCAGGTAATACAGGCGTGGTGCGTTGGTGGATGCTGAGTATGATTCTAACTCAAGAAAGATATCGAGTCTATCAGGCGCTGATAACACGAGCCTACAATCATTGATCAGACATCAACTGGTCGGTAGAGAATAGATCTGACTCTCTACTCTCCTTTAAGGCGTCAGACGGGGAATACCGATTGTCTGACCGTAAGCCTGACAGAGTTGTTCAACGGTTAAGCCATAGGCACGCTGCAGACTGTCCTGCCAGGTGAGGCCTTCCTTGATGCCGTTGAAGAAGAGTTTGAACTGTTCCGGATTGGCTTTCAGCATCAACTGAATGATGGCACTGGCGGAACCGTACTGCCAGCCGTCGAGTCGATCGTTATTGAAGAACTGTCCCCCGAAAGTGTGTGACTGCCTCAAGCGAGATGCTGCTTCGGTCTGGCGAAAGCGGACCTCTTTGGAACTGGGAACGACCATCATCGCGATCCAGTCGGCGATCCCTTCGTTGATCCAGGTGGGAATCGGGACCGTTGATTTGTAACGGTGGATATAGCCGTGTGCGGTTTCATGCACGAGGACCGCTCCAAAGAAGTTGGGGTCGTTACCCCGATAACAGGAGACGATGACCTTACCGTCACCATGGGAGTGGCAGAGACCGATGGCGTTGCCGGTTTCGGTGCGGTTGTAGAATTCCTCTTCGAATTCGAGAAAGGCCTGTTTAGCCAGAAAAGCGACGACCACCGCTTTGCCACGCCAGATATTATGCCCCGGTTTGAAACCGAATGACTGCCCCAGCAGTTCATTCATCTTGTCGAGTTGTACCAGATAGGGGGCAACCTGCTTTGCCGGCATGTCGGTATAAAACAGAAAATACTTCGTTTCATACAGCTGCATGTTGAAGCCGGAAAAATGCGTACCGACTTTCTTCAGGAACTCTTTGTATTCGTCGACGTATTTCAGCTGTTCCTTTTCGGGAATCTCTTCCCAGAACTCTTCGTTTGAGGCACGCAGTTTTTCTGAGATGGCTGCATTCTTGCGACTCATATCTTCTATGGCAGCCGCTTTGAGTGAAGGTAAATACTGGAACTGATAGGTCTTGTCGTCGACTTTCATTTCCACCAGACGCGTGGCGAACAGACGCTTGCCGCGTGTGGCGTTTTCGGTTTTGACCTCCATCGACTTGATGTGGCTCTCATCCCGTCCGGTAAAGAAACGGGTGATTTCAACGTCCACTTCTTCCTTGCCGTTGGATGTCAGCACGTTTGCCTTTTTCCCGACCAGGGAATTCACTTCATCTGCCGAGAGAGCAAATTCCAGAGCAGCAGCTTCCACAGTATTGGAAGGCTTGGCGTTATATCGGGTCGCGCGTTTTTGGGCAATCGCCGGTTGTCCCATCAGCAGCAGAGACAGCGACAATAGCATGACGCGGAAAACAACGGAAACAGGGCGAGGAACCATCATGAGTACTCGCTTTCTGAATTGAGATGAGAAGTGGCATCCTGTTATGGTTATTCTATTTATGGTGTGCCAGCCGGGAACAGCTGTCAAGTAGTGATGTCAGAAAACAGCCTGAATTTAATCAAAATGCGGGCACCCGGCGGGAAAACCAGCTCCTCTGACAGGGGGCGAGGACGGTCTTAACCGGTTTTTTATTTATGCAGGATTATGGGATAATCCTGTTCAGTCTGCTTGTTTTCTGGCTCAGTCGAGGTAGAATCGAGTCTTGCGGCAGAGGAATCTGACCAGTTGTTTCGGCAGGTGCCGCAGTTTTATTTTTGAAGGAAGCTGATATACGATGGCTGAAGGTACAATCAAGAAGGTGACGTCAAAGGGTTTTGGATTTATCGACACTGGATCAGGTAAAGACCTGTTCTTCCACCTGTCCAATCTGGAAGGTGTGTCGTTCGAAGAGCTCTACGAAGGACAGCGCGTCTCCTACACCGAGGGAATGGGCGACAAAGGACCACGGGCGGAGAATGTCAAACCGATCTAGTTCGGAAATGACATCAGGAAACACTGCAGCCGACGTGAACTCGTCGGCTGTTTTTTTATGCGCTCAGAGAAACGACTCGTCGAGTTATTTCAAGTTAGTCGCAGACGCTGACGGGCAAAATCGATGGCCTCAATCAAAGCGTCGATGTCTTCGGTTGTGTTATAGAACGTCAGACTTGCACGCACACTGGCGGGGATCTGCAGTAACTGATGTAACGGCATGGTGCAATGGTGTCCGTGACGCACCGCAATCCCCTTGCGGTCCAGCAGCGTTGCCAAATCTTCAGGATGCGCACCTTCGATATTAAAGCTGAAAATCGCGCCACGTTGTTCCAGTTCCTGTGGGCCATAAATTTCCAGGCCGGGCACGGACTGCAGTCGTTCCATGGCGTACTGGCTGAGCTGATGCTCCTGTTCTGCGATCACGTCAAAGCCGAGTTGATTGACATACTCGATGGCGGTCCCCAACGCGATCGCCTGGGCGATCGCAGGTGTGCCTGCTTCGAAGCGGGCCGGTAGACGGGCCCACTTTGATTCGTCCAGATGCACTTCGGAAATCATATTACCGCCATACAGGAACGGCGGCAGGTTTTCCAGCAGTGCCTTGCGACCATAGAGCACACCGATGCCCGAAGGACCGAAAATCTTGTGACCTGAGAATGCGAGGAAGTCGATCTCGCTTTCAACAACATCGACAGGCAGATGAGGCACGCTCTGGGCGCCATCAACAAAGATGAGTGCACCCGCTGCATGGGCAAGCCGGGCCATCTCCGTGATGGGATTAATCGTTCCCAGAACATTCGACATCCCGGTGACCGCGACCAGCCGGGTTCTGTTCGTCAACAGACCTTGATAGTGTTCGAGATCCAGCCGTCCCTCGGGAGTCAGCTGGATGAACTTCAGCACGGCCCCCTGCTCTTTAGCAATCGCCTGCCAGGGGACGAAGTTCGCGTGATGTTCCATTTCATTCAGGATGATCTCATCGCCTTCCTTGAGGAAATGTCTGCCCCAGGAGTAAGCAACGAGATTGATGGACATCGTAGTGCCGGAGGTGAAAATGATCTCTTCGGGATGTTCTGCCCCAATGAACTTTTGAATGCAGGCACGCGCCGATTCCATTTCGGTCGTCACACGGTCGCCCAGCTGATGCACGCCGCGGTGGACATTCGAGTAATATTGTTCGTAGACTTCCGTAATTTTATCAATGACGACCTGAGGACGCTGGGCTGAGGCACCACTGTCCAGGTAAACCAGCGGTTTCCCGTTGGGAAGGGAACGCTGCAAGATCGGAAAGTCATTTCGGATGGCTGATAGATTGGCGACCATGATTGTTTAAGTCTGGTAGAAGTTTATAGAAAATCGACGTCTCTACAGGAATTCTAACAGGAAACCCTGTAATGAAAAGGCTGTCGCGACAAAGCAGGGCGCAGACCGGATTCTCTTCAGGTCGACAGTTCTGTTCCCCTGATAAAAGTGGAGTATCAGTCAGACACATGGGTAGCAGGATGTGTTCAGGGCTGAGCGTGGATCTGGAGTTGTTTTGAAGCCAGATCAGTCGGAAGTTCTGCTTTCAGAGATTGCTTTCGACGCCTGAGAGATACCAGTCTGATCGCGCCAGTATCTCTGTCATGAACACATGCAGGCTCATTTTTTGGGGACGAGCCGTTGTGCCTTGGTGACAAGATAGCAGGGTTTGCCCATCCGATCCTGCTGAGAGCCGTCAATGCGACCGTCAATCAGGACGACATCACCATTTTTGAACCGGTTGAGTTTTCCCTGGTCCAGCAGGACGATGTTTCCGCCAAATTTATCCGATTGATCGGGAGTCGCATTGTAGGTGATGTTCCAGCTCTTTTCCTGTTCATCGAATTCCACCACGCCTCGCAACCAGCGATAGCCCTGACGATCGTAGCTGAATGGCGAAGGAGCCTTACCTGTGGAAGTTGCTGCACCACCGCTAGACGGAAATTCGAAGGAAGCCGGCTGGAATTTGGTGGGAGCCATAAACTGCTCTGAGCGGACCAGCTGCGGACCGGAAGCAGGCATCTGATGGTTTGCATGACTGACCTGACCAGGCGCTGATTTCATGATCGAAGTGTTGTTCGGGCCGAAGGTGTCATCGTTGCCGGGGAAAGGGTTGTTCTGATTTCCGGGGAATGGATTATTCTGGTTTTCAGGGAATGTGTTGTCATTCTCTGGAAAGCTCTGGACAGGAGGCTGGAATTCCTGGCTGCTGTCGAATGCGTTTTCTTCAAAGGTGTCAGCGGGAGCACCCTGGTTAGCACTAAATTTTTTGGGATTCGCTTCGAAGGTATCGCCACTGCTTTCAAAGCTCTGCTGCTGTACCGGGGAAGGTACGCTGAAGCCGCTATCGCTGTTCTCCTGGAACTGATCATTGGCTTCAGGAAATTTTTGTGGTGCATTTCCAGGAAACTGATCATTGTTGCTCGGGCCAAACTGATCGTCCATCTGGATATTGCCACCCTGTGGTTGAGGGTTTTTGTTACTCTGGAACTGATCGTTGGTGTCCGCAGGGAACGGATCATTCTGCGGAGGCTGACTGCTGTTTTGAGGAAACGTATTGTCAATCGGCGGATTATTGTTCGGACGAATCTGGTTGGGATCCTGGTAGCTCGGCACAGGCTGGCTGCTGGATGAACCGCTGTTGAAACCGCCGCTGGGATTCGTGTTGCGTCCCGATGCGGTTGAATTGGCATCGAAGGGCGCGTTCATATCCGAACCGGAAGGACTGTTGAGTGGCTGTTTCCACTGTGTATCGACGCCATCGTAGTTGGTATTTGTATTGTTGGGGAATGAATCGTTCCAGGCCTGGGAACCATTGGAAGGCAGAGCGCCCTGTGGTGGCGGTACAGGCTGTCCCAGATCTGGTTGCATGGGATAATTCCCGGGGGGAATCGTGGATTCCGGTATGACCGTACCGGGAGGCATCTGATAAGGACCGGGCGCACCGTAGGGACCGGGATAAGTTCCACCATACGGATACTGATGGTGAGGATAACAGCCGGTCGCAGCGCAGCATAACAGTGCGCACCAGCTGGCATTGATTAAAAATCGTCTCGACATGATTGGGTCCTTAATGTTCCAAATGATTTCCCGGATGAGACTGGTGATCTGCAGGAAGGGAAAAACTTATGGACGGGGTACCTGCCTAAATTCAGATTTCGGGTATTCTGTTTCACATACAGCGGGGATTGATGTGGCCGGTCTCTGCGGAAAGACCGAACAGAAATGATCTGATTGTTCAGCAAGCGAGCGGGATTTTAGGGAATCTTGATTATGTGTCTATACCGAATCAGCGATTCTCAAGGTCCGTCTGTAAAAGTTGACAAGAAAAATGGACCAGAGACTGACTTTGCGTTTCCCTTTTGTAATCTTTACAATTAACGGTCCCATTAAACTGTCTCACAATGTCCGTCTTAAAGATTCTTCATGCCTGCTCCTTCATTAAAGCTGCCCACGATCCAGAACTGGAACTGCCATAATTGTGGGGGATGTTGTAAGCAGCATCAGATTGAAATCACGCTGGAAGAAAAAGAACGGATCGACAAACAAGGCTGGGAGGAGGATGATTCGATCCCAGGGGGCAAACCGGTGATCGTAAAGATGGGGATCTCACCGACCAGCCAACGCTACCGCCTGGCACATCAGGAAGATGGCTCCTGTATCTTTTTGGATGAACAGGGCCTGTGCCGGATTCATGCCAAATTTGGCGAACCCGCCAAGCCGCTGGCCTGCCAGGTTTATCCGTATGCCTTCCATCCTGCAGGCAATGACATCGCCGTCAGTCTGCGTTTCAGTTGTCCTTCGGTCGTTGCGAACCTGGGTGAACGCATTGATCGGCAGGAACCCGCGATTCGAAAGATTGTCAACCAGGTGTTGCCCAAGCGGCATAAAGCTCCTCCCGCTCCGAATCTGACGGTACGAGAAGCGGTGGGCTGGCCGGATACACTGAAAGCAGTTACCGCGCTCAGTCGTTTCTTCGCTGATCCGGAAGTCCCTGTGCAAACCAGTTTATTGCGCGCGCTGGGGTGGGTCGAGTTGATAGAACACGCGCGGTTTGAAGTTGTGCAGGGAGAACGCTTCACGGAATTTCTCGAACTGATCTCCCAGGCTGTGGATCAGGAACTGCCGGCTGATCTGGAGATCCCCCGCACGCCTCCCAGCAGGTTGGGGGGAATTCAGTTTCGCCTGCTGGCGGCACAATACGCTCGCAAAGATACACATGCGGAAACAGCCAAGGGGTTAGGCAGGCGGTTGTCGCTGCTGATGTCCGCGTTGAAGTTTACCCGGGGCAGTGGCACCATACCTCAACTGCAGGAACGTTTTCAGCGTGTCCCTTTCGCGGCTCTGGAAGAACCCTTTGGTTCGCTGCCTGCCGAGAGTCAGAAGTTATTCTCACGCTACTTTCGCGTCAAAATTCAGGGGCTGCATTTTCTGGGAGCAGCCTATTACGACATTCCGTTTGTGGAAGGTTTCTACCATCTGGCGCTGATGTTCCCCTCAATCCTCTGGATCGCACGCTGGATTGCCGCAGGAGAAGGGAGAACAGAACTTGTGGCGGAAGATATCAATGAGGCGATGACAATTGCCGATCACCACCATGGATATTCACCGGTTTTCGGAATGCCTCATTTTCGCAGCCGGGTGAAAACGTTATCACGCACCGGCGACATCAAGAAACTCATCAGTTGGTACGGTCAGTAGAAGATGAGATGTCGGATTCGTTTGTCAGCTCGACCCCTTTCCAGAACGCAATCCGGTTTTTGAGCTGCCCGTATTCTTTTTCGGGGTTGAGGTAATACCAGGCAGCATCCCGGTTCACCTTATCCTCCACGACAACATCGTAAAAGAACGCTTTACCTTTCTGGGGGCTGGTAGATGTAGAGGTGCTCTTCTTCAGAAAACGGGAGTTAACCGACTCAATGGGAAAGTAGACATCCCCATCCACCATCACGGTGTCATCGGACTCGACCAGGACAGCCTCATTCCAGATTGCTTTAGGCACACCGAACTCCTCATCGTTAAGTGATAACAATGGTTTGACTAACGAAATGAGAATGGTCTATTCAGTGAGGTTGCCCACATCTATCGTAGTCAAGTCGGCCCGGAATACTAACAAAAAAATGAAAAAATTATTCACCGGTCAGGTGGTGGTGAAAAAACGCGATCCTGAACTGGCAGTCAAACTGAAAGTGGGACAGGAAAATTACAGACTGTCTGAGGCTTCGGGGGGCATCTGTCGGGGGCTGAAGGAGATGATTCCCAGTTCCCACTGTTTGCGTTTAAACATGTTTTCCGAGTTGAGAGTGTGGATGAAAGTCGCATCCTGACGCTGATAGGAAATCAGGCCACCATCCTCAAGTTCGACAATATGAATGATTTCCTGAGGATGAGCAGAGGGGTGCTGTTTGATTTCCACATCCTCTGACCCAATCAGTTCTTCCACTGAGAGCAGGGATTTACTTTGATTCAGCGTGAACCGCCCCTGGCTGTCTGGAATCTTTTCCCATTGATATCGTTCGAGTAAATCGGAGACTTTCATACATGCACACTATAAATCTGAATCGGGAATAACAAACGAAAACTTACAAATATAGATGTTAAAACTTGAGTCTACTGGCTGATGCCAAAAATTGGAAGGATGCTGGCCGGCGTTCGATTCTCACGCAGCGCGCATAAAAAAAATGATGTTTCCCTATAAAAGAGAGACACCATTTTTTTCAATTTTTTATCGCAGTTCAATTCAGATTCGTTTGGTGAAGGACGTTCATTCTGGTGATGTCCGTCCGAGGGAAGTGATTCCCTCGGACTTGACATTCACGATTATTGAAGCTGCCCTTCGGACCTGATTAACCAATCCCTTAGTGCGGGGATTTCAGTTATTCTCAAATCTGATTAGTTGCAGCAAGACTTGGGTGACGGAGCACAGCAAGTCGGCTTAGGAGCTGGTGCACAGCAGGTTGGAGCTGGAGCACAGCAAGACTTCTTAACTTTGCAGCAACGAACTTTGACTTTGCAGCAACGATCTTTGCAACGGTTGAACATTTTGCCGCAACGATCTTTGCAACCCCGCAGGAAGCCACCATTGAACAATTTCTTGTGTCCGCAGCAGCTGCTTTCGCAGGTGTTGCAGCAAGATTTAGGAGCTGGGGCACAGCAGGTCTTAGGAGCAGGTGCACAGCAAGTCTTTGGTGCAGGAGCACAGCAGGCCTTCGGTGCGGGAGCACAGCAGGTCTTAGGAGCAGGTGCACAGCAAGTTGGCTTGGGGGCACAGCATTTCTTGGGAGCAGGTGCACAGCAAGTTGGGGCAGGAGCACAGCATCCTTTACCCAGGAAGCCAGCAGCTTCAGCGGATACACCAGCACAACAAACAACCGCTACAGCGGCAACGTAACTTAACAATTTCATTTAGGCAATCTCCAAGGATTCGCTTCGTGGACGGTCGTGAGGTACTCTTCTCGGTTTGGCTAGATGAGGTTTGCTAACTAACCGTGGAGTCCATAGCCTCACGTAATTAAAAAGGTAAACCTGCCTATTTTTTCGGCCAGATTTCGCGGAGAGTTATTGAATAAACACAAAATTGTGGGCTCACCCCCCAAAGTGGGTCCTGAAGGGGTACTTGTAACGATTATGACGGCATTCGATTCCGCAAAGGGTGTCTCATACGGTGTTTGGCTTATATTTACGTTATGTGTACATCTGGTTCTTCTGTTGCGACTCACGCTCTATCGCAGTCGGAACCTGAAAAAACTATCCGCGACCTGATTCTGTTCCCCTGCTGTGAGTTGTATTCATCCCGTGCCTGTATACGATTGAAGAAGAGAGACAATCGGATCTGATGTGTGATGTTTTGTGCAGATTGTTGACTGGGATATTGATCTCATGAAAAACGTGTTTGTTCTTGAAGAGCGGGCACACCTGGTTTCGGAACTGCGCTGGCAGTTTGAAGGCCGGTCTGACTGGAACATTACCGGTTTCTCTTCGGATCAGGCCTTGTTTCAACAGACGCTGCAGGAAGATCCTGGCTCCGTGCTGGTCATTCTCGATTTCAGTGCAGGGAAAACGGTCTGTTTACAGTTCCTGCAGAGGCACCAGACGGCACGTTCCCGGTTTCCGGTGATGATCTTTTCACCGGATCCTCTGGAAAATCTGGAGTGGGCCTTACGTGAGCTGGGCGTATTTCATATACAGAGTGGAGAACTGGAGCCGGATCGCCTCGCCAAAATCTGTTGCTGGTATCTGGAACCGGATCCTCTAAAACGTCAGACTTACCTGTCGAAGACCGGCGTGACATTGTCTCATCCGGAAGAAACGAACTGACTTTAATCGGCTGGCCTGATGCGTAAAGAATGTTGGCGTCCCATTTCTGTAAGAAGAAATAAGTAATAGGAAAGTAATCTCAACTGATGTCGAATACCGAATTCACTGCAGCAAACCTGCAGAAAAGTCTGACCGATCTGAAAGATCCCGTTTTTGGTAAGTCCCTGACGGAAAGTGGTCTGTTAAAGTCAGTCCAGCCAGGTGACAGCGGAAAGGTAACGGTTCGGATTGAATTACTCGTGCCGTCCTATCCACTACAATCAGAACTGACTGAGTCGATCAGCGGCACCATTCAGAAAGCCTTCCCCGAATGTCAGTCTGTGAATGTGGAATACTCCACGAACATCAGGGGCAAACAGTCGGGCGGTCGCCTGGGGCTGAAGGTGAAGAATGTCATCGCCGTCGGAGCGGGCAAAGGGGGCGTCGGCAAAAGCACGGTTGCAGCCAGCCTGGCTTATGGGTTGAAGCAGTTTGGTGCTAAAGTCGGTCTGGTGGATGCGGACGTCTACGGCCCCAGTATTCCCCATCTGGTAGGAACCAGTGAAAAACCGATGGCGCAGGAGTTTCAGGGAAGAGACGGTCAGACACTCACACGAATCATTCCGGTGGAAGCGGACGGACTGAAAGTCATGTCGATGGCCTTTTTCGTCGAACCGGATCAGGCTGTGATCTGGCGGGGCCCAATGCTGCACAAGGCAATCACCCAGTTTCTCCAGGACACGGAATGGGGAGAACTCGATTATCTGATTATTGATATGCCGCCGGGAACCGGTGATGTTTCCTTAACATTGTCTCAGTTGCTGGAACTGGCGGGGGCTGTCGTCGTCTGTACTCCGCAGCAGGTTGCTCTGCTGGATGCTGTTAAAGCAGTGCAGATGTTCCGGCAGGTTAAAATCCCCGTTCTGGGAATTGTCGAGAATATGTCGGGCGAAATCTTCGGACGGGGCGGTGCCAAAGCCCGTGGGGAAGAATTGCAGATTCCCTTCCTGGGCGAGATTCCGATGAACGCCGAGATTCGGGAAAAATCGGATGCCGGCCAGATTTCACATCTCTTGACCGAAGAATTGGCTTCCACGGAAGCATTGCTCAAAGTGGCCGAAGCGACTGCCATCGAAATTGCCCGCGAACTGCTGGAAAATCCAACCAAGCCTGCCATGGAGATTCTCTGATTCCGCGTGATCGCAAACCGTGTTCTTCAGCCGCAGCGTTCTGAACTACATATTCACCCTGTGATATTATAGTATAGAATGAGAGAGAGTATTGAATCCGATGTCTGACAGACAGAATTCAGCCGTACAGAATACCGAAATGAATGAGAAAATAATCACCATTGATGAGTTGCTCGAGGAATTTGATTTTCTCGGTGACTGGGAAGAGCGTTGCGACTTTCTGATCGATCTCGGTTTTGAACTTCCGCCGATGCCCGACACTGAGAAAACGGAAGCCAACCGCGTGCACGGCTGTCAGAGTATGGTCTGGTTGACGACGGACCTGCAGGAATCCGAAGGCCGCAAGGTGTTACGAATCAATGCAGACAGCGATGCCCTGATCGTTAAAGGTCTGATTGCGGTTCTGCTGGCGATCTATCAGAACCGGACGCCTGAGGAAGTGCTTAAGATCGATGTGAAAGATTATTTCTCCCGTCTGCAACTGGATAAATATCTCAGCACACAGCGCAAAAACGGGTTGATGGGCATGGTCGAACGGGTTCAACAGGAAGCCCGTGTGCTCGCGGAGCAGAACTAAGACGCTACCACCCAGGTCTGCCGCTGATGTCAGCGAACTGTCTACTTTTGTGGCGGGAGTTCCAGTTTTTCAAAGCGGAGCTCAATCGGTGCTGCAGTGATCAGCGTCGGTGCCAGGTAAGTAAACTGATCGGGACGCGCAGTCGCCGGCAGTCCTGTGAAACGATAGAGCACGCCAATTTTTCCTGTGCTCTCAAGAGTCGTCTGTGAGGAACCTTCGAGCCAGAATTTTTTCCCCCGCGCATCCTCCAGATAGGCCCGGTTGTGGTAAATCCAGGTGCGATGCGACTCAAACGCAGGCCCGCCATAATCGTAGCTCAGGGCGATTCGTACATTGAGATCCTGACTGTCGGGCAACTGCTTTCGCTCGACGTCGACGAGTTCGACCGATACATTGCCCCGTCGACGGACTGCTCCCTGAGAAGTGGAGAGATCGCGAAACGTAATCGGCAGGGTTTCTGCAGCCAGTTCCATCTCCAGGTTACCATGCACGCGTACCGCCTGTGGAAGTTTTCCCCGCTTCAGAATCCACTGCATCGTAATGTTCAGATTTTTGCCCCCCTCTCCCAGCGGGAGTTCATATTTCGCGCCGGGATTAAAAGGAGGCAGCCTGGTTCCCGTCGTTCCCGCTGCTTGCAGCCTGCGAGCGGCATAACTCAAAAACAGTGGTCGTAAACGGGGCTCGACCTGAATGCGAAATGTGATGCGGAGCAGATCCTGGTTCTCACTCCCTGCCAGAGGACGCGTCAGCAGGCGTTCTGCTGTAATCCGGAAGGGTCCATCATAACAGACTGCGGGATCAGAGGCGGTCTTGGATTCTGATGAGGCACGCGGTTCGAAGTGGATTTGATCACGAGGACCATTAATCTGATAGGTTACCGGCACCTTGTGAGTTACTTCATCAACGGCTTGCCAGAACGGTGTCGCGATAAAACGAACATCAATCTGCTGCTTCAGCTGTGGTTCGGATAACCGGGTCCAGTCCAGCTGATTATCCGTCTGTTTCATGATCGTCTGCAGGATCTGTTGTAATGAATAATGCCCCTCTAGATTAACCTGGGAGGCTTTGATTGATTCCCGGGCCGCCTGTTTCTCGATCTGCAGGCGAATCCGTTGTAGCGCCTCGCGTACGGATGGGCTGGCGACCAGTTCGGGAGCCGGGAGCAGGTTCAATACCGGCTTGCCCAATTCAACCATCGTCAGTTCGGCCCGCTGTCGCACCATTCGCTGATTATCATCCAGCTGTCGAATCAGTTCTTCTACCTGTTTTCTGTTTGTGGCTTGTTGTTCGCTGGCAGGAGACTCTGGTGGGGCAGACAGTGTGACAGACGTCAGACTCAATACAGCAAGCAGGCATAAACCATTAATCTGGAAGTTGGTCGTGCAGGAACGGTACACGGGGCTGCTTTCTATATAAGGACAAGAGTCGAAGAGATCGTAATAGTCATAAACGCATTGGCTACTCTTCATTGTAACTGTTGGTCGGATGGTGAAAATGCCGGAAATCGAGATTCACCAGAACGAGTATCAGTTAAAACCGGTACCTTCCTTGCAGTTTGACAGCAAATTTGTACTCACAGTCGCCGATGTTGATTTTTCGCAGCCTGTCCGCCAGACAGGTATTATACTTTCAACAGGACGTTACTCATCACTCCCCCCGCCAGCCTGTCGTCTGACTTAAGGCCCGATTAATGTCAACCTGCCTGCAATCATTCCTGTTCTGTCTCAGAGGCGTCAGTCTCTTCTGCCTGCTGGCAGTACCTGTCTGCGCCAAACCTCCTTCCCTGATCGAACTTAAGACCGAAGACCAGGTATTCACCGGAAAATCTCTGATTCATGACCACGATGTGAGCTGGATGGTCGATCAGACGGGCATGTTGTCAGAAGTTCCTTTGAAAAAAGTAACCTCGTTCCGCAGGGTATCATCCGAGTTTCAAACGCTTTCTCTTTCCGAGATGAAAAAACAACTACAGGACGAATTCGGTCCCCTGTTTGAAGTCACGACGACCCGGCATTACCTGGTGTGTGCCCCACGCGGAAAAGCACGCGCCTATGCTAACGTGTTTGAAGAGCTATATCAGTCGTTCAGTCATTACTTCGCCTTGCGTGGCTACCAGGTGAAAACTCCTGAATTCATGATGGTGGCGGTGATCTTTCCGGATCAGCAGCAGTTCTTCGAATACTGTCGCAAAGATGGTGTCCGCGCTGGTCAGGGTTTACTGGGTTACTATCACCCTTATACAAACCGGACGGCGCTGTTCGACCAGAGTGCAGCTCCCACAGTCGGAGAACTGGAACAGACGCAGAGCGGCACACAACTCACGTATTCCCGAATCTCAAACAGCGGCAAGAATCTGACCGAGGCACTACGGGATACCATGATCCATGAAGCGACGCATCAGCTTGCCTTCAATACCGGTCTTCACTCGCGAATTGGCGATAATCCCCGCTGGGTTGTAGAAGGCCTGGCGACTACTTTCGAGTCCGACGAGCTCCGTTCCCATACGGGAGGCAAAGCGGACTCCACTTCCCGCATCAACCGCGATCGGCTGATCTGGTTCATGAATTATTCCCGGAGCCGACGCAAACAGGATTCCCTGCGTTCCTTCATCCGGGAAGATAAGTTATTTAAAACTTCGACACTGGATGCGTACGCTGAATCCTGGGCACTCACCTTTTTTTTGGTGGAAACACAACCGGCCCGCTATGCACGCTACCTGAAACAGGTTGCCCAGCGCGATCCACTTAAACCGTATACCGCAGATGCACGGGAGCGGGATTTTCAGCAGGCGTTTAAAACGAATCTGCGTTCACTCGAAGTCGACTACTTAAAATTTATGGACCAACTCGCAGAGAGCCTGGTCAAACAGAGTCATCCCTGATTCTCGTCTCAATCAGGCAGCCTGGGCGGAAGATTCTTCTTCCATCGCGGCGATAACCAGTGCGCCACGGATAATTGCATCAGCGGCATCCGGAATACAGACGACCTGTTGCGAGTCGAACTGAATCTCACGGCTGTTTAAATGCTGAGCCAGTAATTCTCCCAGTCCGTTAACCGTAGCCAGTTCGCCCAGGTAGATCACGGGCAGTGTGGCCAGTGTGGACGTGTAGGCCTGAATGGATTCCATCTGGGAAACGAACTGATCCAGCAGACTGTCGAGCAGGCTGTCGTACCAGCTGGAGATGGCAGACGGGCTGGAGAGGTAGGGGCTCAGACTGACTTCCGGGCTGAGACGTTTATCTCGGGCACCTGCCAGATCAGGAACCATTTCTCCATCCGGATTCCTGGTCAGCAGCTTGTAGGCATGGGCCAGTTGTTCGTCCATCCATTCACTGCCATACGGGGTCGACTGACGCGCCACGACACGGCTTTGATGGATCAGCCCAATCTCGGAGTGTGAGTGTCCCAGATAAACGACATATCCCGAGAATCGCGAGGCGGCTGGCAGCGAAGACAACCCTGCAGCCAGGGTGATCGTCGTCGCGAATGGTTTATAACCCTGCAGGGCGATTAACTGAGACACCAGTTTCGATAACGCTGATGTAGACGTCGATCCCGGCGTGATGAAAGCACAGTGCTCCCCGGTTGTCCGAGACCGCGGCAGTACTGACTGAATCAACGTAGAGAGTAATTGACGATGAACGGGATCGTTCAGCACCAGTTCTCCCTGTTCGATCAGAGGCAGCAGCTCAAGATTGGAGAAACGAGAGATCTTTCCCGCCTGCTCCCCGGGGATGATTAGAGTCCCTTCTGAAAACAGGAAGGGTACGGACAGACGTTGCAGCAACTGGCGGTTCTCGTTGCAATCATCCATGACGGCATAAGCCGTATCGATGGAACGCCGCGTCAGCTTAAACTGTTCATTGTTTTGTAAGGTTCGCAGGCAGATCGAGCCTGTCAGTAAGGCACTACTCATTTGGGCATGACTCCCTGTACGGCCTGAAGAACCCGATCAAGAATACTGCTCTGCTCTGTTTTCTTCTCTGAACCTGCTGGAGTTTTTCCTGGGGCACCTGTATGAGGACGGGGTGGTGCCGCAGGAACTTCGTTGTCTTTGTTATTCCCGGGATGAGAACGATCAAAGCGGAACGTCGGTGCTTTCAGTTTTTTCTCATCTGTTTTGCGCACAGGATCCGGCACCGGCGGTGGAGATGTGTCGTGGCCTGCTGCCACTTTCGTATCCGGCGTTTTCTGTTTCAGGAAATGCGGACCTTTGAGAGCTTCGGCCTGATCGATGCGTCCTTTTTTACTTTGATGACGTCCGTAGATTAATGTCTGTGTCGGAATCTGAGGCGTTTCATCAATCACGGGAATCTGCTTCTCCAGAATCTGCTCCAGCAATGACTTTTCGGGCAGGGGAGGCAGTTCGTCCCAGTTGGTGATGATCGCCGCCGGTTCCGATGATGTCTGTTCCTTTACTTCCTGTTTCACAGATACCTGTTCTTCTTCGGAAACTTCTGATTCGAGCTCAGTCTGCTCTGAGTGTTCCTGGGGGAAGACCGGTTTCTTTCGCAGGTATTTCCAGAGAGCGAATGCGACTCCGGCCAGCAGCAGAAATCCGGTTCCCGGCGGCCAGAAGCCAGCTTCGTCTTCATCATATTCGATTTCCGATTTCGGAAGCTCATCGTCGAGCAGAGTCTGTACGTCATCTTTGGGAGCTTCAGGAGCCCGGCCCAGGTCCAGATTGGGAACGGAAGAGCCAGCAGACTTCTGCTCAACCTCATCTGCATGATGATGTTCGGAATGAGACTCTTCTTTCTCTGAAGCAGCCCCCAGCGGATTCGGGATCGCAGCTAAAGTCGCTGAAGTCTGTTGCAACAGTGGACCATTGAGCTGCAGCGGTTTCTGTTCGGGTTCTTCAGTCTGCTGCTCTTGAGCAGGAGTTTCCTCTTCCGGATGAGTGACCTGACGAGGAGTTATGGAAGCTTCCTGATCCAGAGGAGTCGCGTTACGGAAACGTGAATCGTTGGCAGAGATCGAACTTGGAGCAGATGTCTGCCGATGGAGACGAGCCCCGGCTGCAGCAGAATTTTGTAATGGTCGCGGCGTCGGTAAAGAGCGGGGGACCAGCGAAAGATTCATCGATTGAGGTGCACCCAGAACCAGTACCGTACCCGATTCGAAGCGGGTGGTCAGCTTTCTGGTTTTGAATTGCGCCTGTGCCCGACGACGTTCGGGGGGAATAATTTTGATGGATTCTGACATCGCTGCATACTGCTCGACCGGCTGTCGCAGACAACGCAAGATGCTGGCCAGATCAGCGATTTCGGCAGGTACCCCAAACACAATCGGGTAGTCGCGTAAATTCAGAATGGCAATCTGAACCAGGCCTCGTGAAGCAGATGATTGTGACGTTTCTGAACCCGTGTTGTCTTCGATCAGATTCGCAGATGATTTCACGGCGATCAAAACATCACCCTGCATCAGAGGCAGATCCATCTCTGGTGAATAGAAGATTTCCTGGCTGATGCGGCCGCCACGAACAATGCGAATCAATCCTGATGCCTGGGGTGTCATTCCCCCTGCACCGGTGATGACCGCGTTCATGTTCAGTTCAGAACTGTTGACTTCATAAGCAGCACACCGGTTGAATTCGCCCAACAGCCCGATCACGGCTTTCTGCTGCGTGGGGGACTCGGTCAATTCCAGATTGCGAAAGACGGTCTGCGCACGAGTGACGTTGCAGGCTCCTGATAGCAGAGCGAGCATCAAAGCTGCGAACAAAACCTTGTGCCAGCGGTACATCCGGCGATCCTTACTGTCAGTGGGAGAGTCAGACGATACGGCAATGAAATGCGTAGAGAGAGCCGTACAATCATTAAAATCGGCATAAACTAACATGCGCCATCAGTCAAAATCCGGTTTTCCGGGGAAAACCACAAGATCAGAGGTCCTTGATGAATTCAATTAAGTATTGATTTATCAGTCACTTGAATCGATTCCCTGAATCAGGGATCACGACCTGTGATCTCAAAATGCCACCAATTTCGTGAGGGCTATTGATTCCAAGTCAATTCTGATATTGCTAGGATGAACCCGTGAGGAAAACGAAATTCAGATCCCTGGTTCCTGGTTTCGGACTTTGTGCTCATTCACGCTCTTTTCCAGGGTCATGCTGATTTGATGGGACCAGTCTGTTGGTGAACGCAACTAGTTTAACAGTCGAGAATTATCTAAAAGCGATCCTGCAGATCAGTCTCCAGTCCGGTTCGGAATGGATCAGCACCGGAGAACTGGCCCGCTACATGGACGTTGCTCCCGGAACCGTCACCAGTATGCTCAAAACTCTGAAGCAGTCTAAGCTGGTGGAATATCGACCCTACGAAGGCGCCAGCCTGACTGAGGCCGGTAAGCATTCCGCGATTCGCGTCCTCAGACGACACCGTCTGATCGAACTGTTCCTGTTTCAGACATTGAAGCTGACCTGGGATCAGATTCATGCGGAAGCCGAAAACATGGAGCACGCGGTCAGCGACTTTCTCGTGGACCATATCGACGAATATCTGGGCTTCCCGGAAGCCGATCCGCATGGCGATCCTATTCCGTCGATCGACGGTCGGATGCGGCGGGCCTATCCGAACCTGACCACCCTCGCGGCGTGTCAACCTGGTACACACGTCAAGATCGTTCAGGTCACCGATCAGGAAACCGAGTTTTTACGTTTTCTCTCCCGCTCCGGGTTACAGCTCGGATCGCAGGGAGTCGTCAAAGAGAAAAACAGCGAGGCAGGAATTGTTGTCTCGGAATGGAACGGACAGACGCTCTCCATGGGAGTCCATGTTGCTGAGAACGTCAAAGTTGTTCCTGTGGAAGCAGCTTAATTGGAATCAGGCTGCTGGTGCTAACAGAAACTGAGTGAACGACTGGCTGACACAGTTCAGGCCGGTTCACACTGCTGAAGAAAGAGAAGAAATTGAGTCACCTTACCTACGAAAACCCTTTAATCAGTCGTTACGCTTCGAAGGAAATGAGCCAAATCTGGTCGGCTCAGAAAAAGCACTCCACCTGGCGTCGTTTGTGGGTGGCCCTGGCGGAATCACAGCACGAAATGGGACTGCCCGTCACCCGGGAGCAGGTCGAATCTCTGAGAGCAGCCGTCGATGATATCGATTTCGAATACGCAGCCAGGGAAGAAAAGAAGCGACGTCACGACGTGATGGCGCACGTGCACACTTACGGGGAACGCTGCCCTGACGCACTGTCAATTATCCACCTCGGGGCCACCAGCTGTTTTGTCACTGACAACAGCGAATTGATCATGATCCGTGAAAGCCTGGAGCAGATTCGCAAGCGGCTTGTCGCAGTTATCGATCAACTGGCAAAGTTCGCCGCCGAATATCGGGACCTGCCCTGCCTCGGGTTTACCCACCTTCAACCTGCCCAGCCGACAACAGTTGGTAAACGGGCTACGCTGTGGTGCTACGATCTGATTCTGGATCTGGAAGAGATCGAATACCGCATCGAAAAGCTCCGCTTCCGGGGTGTGAAGGGAACAACGGGTACCCAGGCAACGTTTCTGCAACTCTTCAAAGGTGATCATGCGAAAGTCGACGAACTCGATCGCCGCGTCACGGAAAAGATGGGCTTCAAAGATCGCTATGCAGTCACCGGGCAGACCTATTCACGAAAAGTCGATGCCCAGGTACTCAGTGCCCTCAGCGGCATTGGTCAGTCGGCGCACAAGGCGGGCAACGATGTACGTATTCTGCAGAACCGCAAAGAACTGGAAGAACCGTTCGAGAAACATCAGATTGGTTCGTCTGCCATGGCTTACAAACGCAACCCCATGCGTTCCGAACGCATGTGTTCTCTGGCACGCTTCGCGATCAGCCTGACCGCGAATGCGGAAGATACCGCAGCCACCCAGTGGATGGAGCGGACACTGGATGACAGCGCCAACCGTCGACTGTCGCTGCCTCAATCTTTTCTGGCCATTGATGCGGTGCTGATTCTGTATCGCAACATTGTCGATGGCATGGTCGTCTATCCCAAGGTGATTGAGAAGCATCTCAATGAGGAACTTCCCTTCATGGCGACTGAAGAGTTCCTGATGGCAGGCGTCGAAGCGGGCGGAGATCGCCAGGATCTTCACGAACGGATCCGCGTGCATAGTCAGGATGCTGGTGCCGAAGTCAAAGTGAATGGCGGTCAAAATGATCTGATCGAACGTCTGCAGAAAGATCCGGCTTTTGCCGGCTGCGATCTGGCCAGCGCCCTGGATGCCCGAAAATACATCGGCCGGGCTCCGGAGCAGGTTGACGCCTTTATCGCGGAAATTGTGGATCCGGTACGGCAGCGGTATCAGGCCGACCTGGATCAGTCAGTTGAGGATCTCAAGGTCTGAAACTCTCTTGAGTCCGCTCTGTTCCCTGTGAAAATAAAGACGCCCCGATGGAAGACCATCGGGGCGCCTCAGGGACTATAGTAGTGCCTTGCTACGTCAGTACTTCTTTAATGACGCGTGCTTCTTCGACACCAGTGAGTTTGGTGTCCAGGCCCTGGAATTCAACGCTGAAGCGCTTGTGATCAATTCCTAAGAGATGCAGCATGGTTGCATGCAGATCACGCACGTGTACTATGTTTTCAACGGAATTATAGCCTAGTTCGTCTGTATTACCATAAGAAATTCCACCTTTTATCCCTCCACCGGCCATCCACATGGAAAAACCTTTAATGTGATGGTCCCGGCCGGCGCCTCCCTTGCCCTGGAACATAGGTGTTCTGCCAAATTCCCCTCCCCAGATCACGAGGGTTTCATCCAGCATCCCACGTGATTTGAGATCGTTGATCAGAGCCCACGTTGGTTTATCGGTCAGACCGCAACAGGTATTCATGTAGCGTACCAGACCTCCATGGTGGTCCCAGCCACGATGATAGAGATGAATGAAACGGGAACCCCGCTCCGCCAGTCGTCGGGCCAGCAGACAGTTTGTAGCATAGGTGCCCGAACCCGCTTCGGCTCCGTACATTTCCAGCGTCTCTTTTGATTCATCAGACAGATCCATCAGTTCCGGAACAGAGGTCTGCATCCGAAACGCCATCTCGTAAGCCGCAATGCGGGTATCGATTTCCGGATTGGAAACACTTTGATTGCGGAAACGATCCAGTTTTCGGACGGCGTCAATCAGTTCTTTCTGCTGGGGATCGGTAATCCCTGCGGGGTTTTTGAGATAGTTCACCGGATCGCCGGTCGAATTGAACTGAACTCCCTGATACCGGCTGGGAAGAAAGCCGGTTCCCCACTGACGCGAAGCGATCGGCTGTGGATTACGTCCGCCGACACTGGTCAAGACTACGAAGCCGGGGAGTTCTTCGGTCTCACTTCCCAGTCCATAAGTGACCCAGGATCCCATTGACGGTCGACCGCTGATCGCCGTGCCTGTGTTCATGAAGGTGTGCGCGGGATCGTGATTGATCTGCTCAGTGACCATCGAACGCACGATGCAGATATCATCTGCGATTTTGGCGGTCCAGGGGAGAAAGTCACTGATTTCCTGGCCGTTCTCGCCGTACTTGCGAAACTTGGTCAATGGTCCCTGGCACTTGAGATCGCGCCCCTGCAGCTGGGCAATGGGTTGACCTTTGGTATAACTTTCCGGAAAAGGCTTCCCATCCATTTCCGCCAGCTTCGGTTTGTAATCGAAGGTTTCCAGATGAGTCGGTCCTCCCGCCATGCAGAGAAAAATCACCCGTTTCGCTTTGGGAGCGAAGTGCGGCAGACCGGGTAGGCCATCACTGGCCGTTGTCACCGTTTTTGATTGCGCTGCAGCCAGACCATCGCGGGTGAGCAGCGACCCCAGTGCCGCCGATCCCAGACCAACGCCGGAACGGGAGAGAAAGGTGCGCCGATTCAAATGTGTCTGTAATTGATTGAAGTCGAACATATTCTTAATTCCTCGTCACCACTTCATTCAGGTTGAGCAGAGCCCGTGTAACCTCCGTCCAGGCCGCGAGTTCAACCGCTTCCAGGTTGGTTTCGGTTTTAGTAAGGCCGGTACTGGTCAGAGCCTGGGCCTCTTTGGTCCGATTAGCAAACGCACGCCGGTTCGAGTTCAGCAGGTCCTGCAGTACTTCAATCTCGTACTCTTCCGGTTCGCGTGACGTCGCCTGGGTGAAGGCGAAATTGATGCGTTCTTGATCGGAGTCGCCTCCCTGTTGGATCACATGCCCCGCGAAAACGCGGGCTGCTTCAATAAATGTGGGATCGTTAAGCAGGGTCATGGCTGCGATCGGGGTGTTCGAACGGGGCCGCTGCGCCGTACATTCTTCGCGACTGGGGGCATCGAAGGCTTTGAGCATCGGATGCAGGAACTGACGCTGCCAGTGCATGTAGACGCCGCGTCGCCATTGTCGTTCGTCCTGATGCGATACATATTTTCGCTTCGGAAAATTCAAATGTCGATAGTAGCCTGCAGGCTGATACGGCTTCACGCTCGGGCCACCAATGTCGGTTACCAGCAGTCCGCTGATTGCCAGTGCGTTATCACGGACCATCTCCGCAGGCAGGCGGAAGCGGGCCTGGCGGTCGAGGCGTCTGTTGAAGGGATCTGCTTTCCGCTGTTCGGGAGATTCCAGTGATGACTGACGGTAAGCGCGGCTCATGACGATGAATTTCACCATCTGTTTGATGTCCCACTCATCTTCGAAAAACTTGATCGCCAGTTGATCGAGCAGTTCAGGATAATGGGGTGGGCCTCCCTGGCCTCCAAAGTCGTCCAGTACCGGCGCGATTCCACGACCGAAGAACAGATACCAGAACCTGTTTGCCATTACGCGGGCCATCAGGGGACCATATCCGTCTTCGGCTGAGAGCCAGTTGGCCAGGTCCAGTCGTGTGGGACGCTCGTGGTTTGTTTTGATCTGCCCCATAAATTCCGGGATCGCAGGTTGGACCACAGGGCCACTTTCATCCAGCCAGTTTCCTCGGGGGAGAACTCGAATTTCGCGAGGTTTAATGGAAACGGTAATCATGGTTTTGACCGCACCGCGATCAATGGCCTCCCGTTCTTTTTTCAGAGGCCCCAATTGCTTGTTTAACGCAGCCATCTGTTTGAGCTTCTGCTCTTTTTCTTCCGGCGACTGTTTCTGGATCTCCGGACTGGAAATGGCTTTCAACTTATCTTGGATAGATTTGATATTGGCGTCGAGTCTGGCAATCTTCTGTTTTTCCTCTTCGGAGTACAGAAAGATTTCCGGTTCACGGATCGTCGGAATGCGGTCAGCTCCCCGTTTCAGATGCTGGTCTTCATCGATATCCGCGAAGAAAGCGACCATCGAATAAAAGTCTTTGGCGGTATACGGATCATATTTGTGATCGTGGCACTGGCAGCAGCCCATCGTGGCTCCCATCCAGACTCCCGAGAAGTTGCGAATGCGGTCGGCAGCGTAGATCGCCAGATACTCTTTCCGCTGGACACCCCCTTCGTGGGATGTCTGCAAAACGCGGTTGTATCCGGTCGCGATCTTCTGTTGTAAGCTGGGGTCAGGCAGCAGGTCACCTGCCAGTTGCTCACGAGTAAACTGATCAAAGGGCAGATTGCGATTGAAGGCATCAATCACGTAATCCCGGTAAGGGGAAATGTGGTGATCCTGGTCGCCGTGGTATCCCACCGTATCTGCAAAGCGGACCAGGTCCAGCCAGTACATCGCCATCCGTTCGCCGTAATGCGGCGATGCCAGCAGGCGATCAACCTGCTTTTCATATGCAGTGGGACTGTCATCCTTCACAAATGCGTCGACTTCTGCCCGCGTGGGCGGCAGGCCGGTCAGGTCGAAACTCAGGCGACGGAGTAGAGTGATTTTGTCTGCCTCCGGCGACGGTTTCAGCCCCTGCTCTTCCAGGCGTGAGAGAACGAAATTGTCAATCCAGTTCACGGGCCACTGCTGGTCTTTGACTTGAGGGACCGGGCTGGCATGGGGTTTGACATACGCCCAGTGTTGCGACCATTGTGCGCCTTCAGCAATCCACTGTTTGAACAGTTCGATCTCTTCACTGGTCAGTTTCTTACCTGAATCGGCAGGAGGCATCACGGTGTCTGCATCATGACTGGAAATCCGTGCGAAGAGCTCACTCTGATCCGGTTGACCGGGATGGATGATGGCCGAATCGGAAGTCGATTTCAGACCGGTTTCCTGATCGAGCCGCAAGTCGGCTTCGCGATGCTCTGCATCGGGGCCGTGGCAGTGGAAACAGTTCCGGGAAAGAATCGGTCGGATGTCGCGATTGAAATTGACCTGGGGAGGTCCGGCGTTTGCCTGTACGGGAAGCGTGAATAACGCCAGCAGAGTGATGCCTGGAAAACAGCGCAAGACTCGCAACATGGTAATTCGCCCTCAGTCGAAAACACGAGAGAAGTGCCGGGAGGCAGAGAGCCCGGATTACCTGGCACATCAAACGCGAGGAAAACTGGTTTGGTGTTACCGGTCCGTAACGAATCGAGTTAACGGTAGCCGGACAAACAACATCCGGCAGGTAGGAACATAGTGGACAGAGAGAAAAATTTCTCTTGTCCTGACCTAATCATATCAGCCGTTCCGGGCACCTGCAACAAGGGTTCTCGGCTTTGCTGCCGAAAACCAGTGGGGCAAAACTTGACAATCGCCGGCGATCTCACGAACTTCAAAAGAGGAGCGGTGTCATAGCGGTATCGCTCACTCCCGACAATCTCATTCAATTCAGGTTCCGAAGATGCAAGCTCCAACGTTTCAGGATATCCAGGAGGCCCTCCCCCGCGTGAGAGAGGTGCTGGCACCCACTCCCCTTTTCGAATGGCCTGGTCTTAGCCAGCTAACGGGTACTCGACTTTTCCTGAAGCACGAAAACCACCAGCCGGTCGGTGCATTCAAAGTTCGAGGCGGTATTAACCTGGTGAGTACCCTGTCTGACGCAGAGCGTGAAGCGGGTATCATGGGCTGTTCGACTGGCAATCATGGTCAGTCCCTGGCATTCGCGGCCCGCAGATTTGGTATCAAATGCACGATCGTGGTCCCGCGTCATAATAATCCCGATAAAGTCCGCGCTATCCAAATGCTGGGTGCTGAAATCATTGAAGCGGGTGAAGACTTCAATGAAGCCAAACACTATCTGGAAACCGAGCTAGTCGATGGGAAGCGACGTTACGTGCACTCGGCCAATGAACCCAAGCTGATTGCAGGCGTGGGGACCCAGGGCATCGAAATATTTGAAACCCTGCCCGATCCGGATGTCGTCATCGTGCCGGTGGGGATGGGCAGCGGTGTCTGTGGCACGGGCATCGTTGCGAAACACCTGCATCCCCAAACGGAAGTTATCGCGGTACAGGCAGAGAACGCACCGGCAAATCAGCTCTCCTGGAAAGCAGGCAGCCCACAGACAACCGAGACCGCACAGACCTGGGCGGAGGGAGTCGCGACTCGCGCCGGAGCCGAGCTGACACAGCAGATCATGCAGTCGGTGGTCGATGATTTTCTACTGGTCGGCGAAGATGAGATGCGGCTGGCGGCTTACCACATTCTCAAAGAGACCCACAACCTTGCCGAAGGAGCCGGTGCAGCGGCACTGGCAGCTGTCCTGAAATATCCAGATCGGTTTGCGGGTAAAAAGGTGGTGGCCGTCCTCAGTGGTGGCAATCTGAATCTTGCTGAACTTCCAGAGATTTTGCGGCTCGGCTCCGATTAATCCGCATGAATTGAATTCTTTAACGCGCAATAAAACTAAAGCTCATTTATTTAATCCAGGCCCGCGATTTCGCTTCAGCGTTGGATTGGAATTCCCTCGCGGTAATTGTTACCGTAAGTGTCAAACCCGGTGCGTCGCTGGACTATCCGGATTTGATCCTGCAAAACAGATCCTGCGAGGGAAAAAATGAGATTTCGAGATCGCGTCGTGATTGTCACCGGTGGCAGCAAGGGGATCGGCGAAGGCTGTTCCCGTGTCTTTTGTGCAGAGGGTGGCCACGTGGCGATTCTGGCCCGGGGCATTCAGGCAGGTCAGGCACTGGCTCGCGAACTGAACGAAGCCGGCCCCGGAAAAGCGATGTTCGTGCAATGCGATGTCGGTGAGCACGAACAGCTCCGCTCCGCAATCGAACTGGTCGTCGAGCAATATGGACGACTTGACTGCATCATCAATAATGCCGGCGTGCATCCGCCCGCGATGTCCCTGGAAGAGACCAGCATCGAAGAGATGGAACAGCTGATGCGCGTCAACTTCCTCAGCACCTTCGCGGGGGCCAAATACGCGCTGCCTCACTTGCGGAAAACCAAAGGGACGATCGTCAATATGTCGTCGATTACCGCAGTCCTGGGGCAGCATCACTCAACGGCTTACTGCTCCACCAAAGGCGCGCAGGTCAGCTTTACCAAATCACTGGCGATTGAACTGGGCGAAGCAGGCATCCGCGTGAATGCGATTCTTCCCAGTAATATCGACACCCCACTGATGCACGACTGGGCAGCGACACTACCCGATCCCCAGACCGCTCTGAAACGAGTTGCTGATCTGCAGGTCTTCAAGCGGATGGGAACCATTGAAGAGATGGGCAAGCTGGCTTTGTTCCTGGCCACCGAGGATTCCAGTTTTATTACCGGACAGGCCATCGAAGCCGAAGGGGGCGCCAGCCTCGATTACTGATCGCGTTTTCTGTGAAAACTGCTTTCCGGGCCTCATGGGGCTCAGATTCCAATTTCCGATTTTAACTCAATTCAAGATAGATCACAGGAGTAAAGTATGACTGGTCTGAAACGCGTTTTTCGTGTTCTCGTTGTTTTAATGTTTCTGGGAACCGCCTATCACACCTACGCCAACCTGGTCGAAGAATATAAGAATGGTCTGATCTGGGAAGAACCCAAGGTCGTAGAAACGGCCCCGCATCAGCCTCCTTCCGATGCGATCGTCCTCTTTGATGGGAAGAATATGGATCAATGGAAGGGGGGCGACAAGTGGAAGATCAAAGACGGGTATGTCGTCGCTGACAAACAGAGCATCGAGACCAAACAGTCATTTGGCGACTGTCAGCTGCACATTGAATTCGCGACTCCGGCCAAAGTCGAAGGTAACGGCCAGGGGCGTGGCAACAGTGGTGTGTTTCTGATGGGAAATTATGAAGTTCAGATTCTCGATTCGTATGACAACAAAACCTACTTCGACGGTCAGGCTGCTGCCATCTACAAGCAGTATCCACCGCTGGTGAATGCCTGTCGCAAACCAGGTGAATGGCAGTCTTACGACATCATTTTCAACGCACCCCGTTTCAATGAGTATGGTCAGTTGCTCAAGCCCGCATACCTGACCGTCATTCAGAACGGCGTTATCGTACAGAACCACACGGAACTGCAGGGGGCAACTTACTACCACCAGCCGCCGTTCTATACGGCTCATGAAGACAAGTTGCCCATTGAGTTGCAGTTTCACAAAAATCCGGTCAAATTCCGGAATATCTGGATTCGCGAGCTGGCAGAAATTCATCCCGTCGGCTGTGTCTGTCCTGAGTAAAGCTGTATGCTGAGCCTGTCAGCAGTTTTCCGTTTCACTGCATAAGATGAACTGACCGAGAGAGAAGGAACCAAAGCATGGCTGTTTTTCTGGGTGTGGATGTAGGAACCAGTGGTACCAAGACACTGGCGATGCAGGAAGATGGAACCATTCTGGCGTCTGCGACGGAAGAGTACCCGCTCTTTAGTCCGCACCCCGGCTGGTCGGAACAGAACCCGGAAGACTGGTGGCAGGCAACAATCAAGAGTATTCGGAAGGTCCTCAAGACGGGCAAAATTAAAGCTGCAGACGTCAAAGGGATCGGGTTGAGCGGGCAGATGCACGGTAGTGTGTTTCTGAATAAGAAACATGAAGTCATCCGCCCTGCTTTACTGTGGAATGATCAGCGCACCGCAGCTGAGTGTGCGGAGATTGAACAGCGGGCCGGCGGTCGCAAAAAGCTGATCAAGCTGGTCGCCAATCCGGCCCTGACCGGTTTCACCGCGCCCAAGATTCTCTGGTTGCGGAATCATGAACCGAAACATTTCGACAAGACCGTGCAGGTTCTGCTGCCCAAAGACTATATCCGTTTCCGTCTGACCGGCGAATTCGCGACCGAAGTCAGCGACGCATCCGGTACTCTGCTGCTGGATGTCAAACAGCGGAACTGGAGTCGTCCTTTGTTGAGTAAGCTCGAACTGGATGACAGTCTGCTGCCCGACGTTTATGAATCAGAAGATGTCAGCGGGCATCTGACCGCTGATGCAGCCGGTCTGCTGGGACTCTCCAAGGGAGTCGCAGTCGTCGGCGGTGGCGGAGATCAGGCTGCGGGAGCCGTGGGGAACGGTATCGTTAAAAAAGGTGTGATCTCGGCGACGATGGGAACCAGCGGCGTGGTCTTCGCACACAGCGATGAAGTGCAGATCGATCCTGAAGGACGCGTGCATACGTTCTGCCATGCGGTGCGCGATAAGTGGCACGTCATGGGCGTGGTTCTCTCAGCCGGGGGAAGTCTGCAGTGGTATCGCAATCAGTTATGCGAACAGCAGGTGGCGGAGGCGAAACGCAAGAAGGTCGATCCTTACGAACTGATTTCCGCCCAGGCGGAGCAGGCACCTCCCGGAAGCGAAGGCCTGTTCTTTCTGCCTTATCTGACCGGCGAGCGGACCCCCCATGCTGATCCCGATGCGCGGGCTGCCTGGATTGGGCTGAGCTTAAGACATGGTCGCTCCCATCTGGGGCGGGCCGTCATGGAAGGCGCAACTTATGCGATGCGGGACTCGCTGGAAATTATCAAGGAACTGAATATTCCGGTCAGGGAAATTCGACTCTCGGGTGGCGGTGCCCGCAGCCCCTTCTGGAGACAGTTGCAGGCGGATATCTACGGTCAGAAGGTGGTGACCATCAACGCGGAAGAAGGACCAGCTTACGGGGTGGCGCTGCTGGCAGCCGCGGGAACCGGGGCCTATAAAGATGTGGTCGAAGCCTGTTCATCCACCATTCGGGTAGTACAGAGTACGAGCGTAAACTCAGAGGCGAAAAGCATCTACAACAAAGCCTACCCCGTTTTTCAGGGGCTCTACTCCTCACTTAAGGAGGATTTTCCCCGCATCAATCAGCTCTTAAAGTAGGCTGGTGTCCACTAAACCTACGGATTCCCGCAACTGAGAACAGTTTACCCAATCAGGTCATCCGACTTGGGAAACACCTGTTTCGCAACTATTTTACGTAAGTTCAATTGTGTAACTGGGGCGAAACAGTTAGTTTAAGATGTGAATGGACGCGTACTTTGTGACGAGTCTTGATGTCTGTATTTGGCCAATCCCCACTTACAGAATAGAGTTCTTCCAAGTCTGGCTTAACGGATGCCGAAATAATCCATGACAGGTCCCCATACCCGACTGGATCAATATTGGATAGAGTGGTAGAAAAAGTCAGGCGACCTCCACTAATCCACATGCCTTCCCCAAGACAAATACAGAAAAATCGATTATATTCTAAACGCTTCAGCCAGGTTGATTGCATCAGCTTACTGAAGGCGGGCAACACCACGACAGGCAGGCGTTGAATTGCGTTGATAAAGTGTAGGACACTCTCTGCAGATGACCAAACAATCGGTAAATAAAAATGGATCGACCCAGGGCCCGTTTTGCGTCTGGTCCGGCATCGATTTTGTCAACTTCGTCAAACTGATGCGGTTGCGTCCTACTATTCGCTGGTCCGGTATTTACCGTTTGATTTCTTCAGGCGTTCTGAGTCTTTCCAATTCCTGTTTGAGCGGACTCGAAAGCCTGATTTACAGTCGCAAAGTCAAGCAGACAAAACTCGAATCACCAGTCTTCATCATCGGTCACTGGCGGAGTGGCACCACGCTGCTGCATAACCTGATGTCGATGGATCAGCAGTTTATCTATCCCAACATGGGAGCCATGCTGTTTCCTTCACACTTTCTGCTGACCGAACGCGTGCTGAAGCATGTCGTCAAGCATCTGATTCCCAAACAGCGGCCGATGGACAATATGCCCGTCACCTGGGACCTGCCCCAGGAAGATGAGACATCGATCATGCTGCTGCACCTGATGTCCCCTTACCTGGCGATCGCGTTCAGTGATCAGCCCGAAGTCTACGATCGGTTTTATGAACTCGATCAATTGACTCCCAAGGAAGACAAAGTCTGGCGGGATACCTTCCGCTTCTTCATGCAGAAGCTCACCTATCGCGCCGGTGGCAATAAGCGTGTGCTGTTGAAATCACCAACACACACGTTTCGTATCCGCTTCCTGCTGG
Source organism: Gimesia chilikensis (assembly GCF_008329715.1). Taxonomy (GTDB): domain Bacteria; phylum Planctomycetota; class Planctomycetia; order Planctomycetales; family Planctomycetaceae; genus Gimesia; species Gimesia chilikensis. The sequence goes on from NZ_VTSR01000002.1 coordinate 168,973, forward strand.
ATATGTTCCCCGATGCCCGGTTCGTCTATATCCATCGCAACCCGTACAAGGTTTACAATTCGACATTGCACCTGCGGAAAACAATGTTTGGCGACAACGGCTTTGCCCCGCTCGACATGGAAAAACTTGAAGAGGATATGTCGAACATTTACGTCAATCACCTGCACGTTTACGAGCGGGATCGCCAGATTGTTCCGGAAGGACAGTTGCACGAAGTCAGCTTTGAAGATCTCACTTCCGATCCCGTCAGTGAGCTGAAGAAGGTTTACGAGCATCTGAACCTGACCGGGTTTGAAGACCTGGAAAAGAACATGCAGCCGTATTTGAAGGATCAGAAATCCTACAAGAAAAACAAATACGAAATGGACGCTGCCCAGGAAAAGAAGATCTACGAACGCTGGCAGAAAGCCTTCGAGATGTTCGGCTACGAACGGCTGCCTTCCGATGCCCTGATCAAGAAAGCCCGTGTCGCTTCCTGATCACGCGTCTGACTGATCGTTGTTCTCTTTCTCAGACGACTCTGATTTGCGGTGCTGTTTCTGTCTGAGTTCTGTCAGCTGCTTTTCCAGGATCCGCTGCTGGTCCTGAATCCGCGAGATCAACGCCGTCGAGCGTACGCGCGACGCACTCATGTCAGCAATCGCGCTCAGGATCACCCAGAACGCGATCAGCAGGATACCGCCCCAGTAGACCGCGAACAGCCCCGGGTAGGTCTTCCAGGGCATATACGGAGCGTCGCCGATGACGATCAGGAAACCAATCAGGATCAGCAGTCCCGAGGTTTGCATCCGCCTGCGATATTGTTTGGAGAAGAACTGGTAGTCATCATCGCTCAGTTCATCGTCATGCTGACGATGAAACCAGGAAGTGCGATGTAACTGAATCAATCCTGCTCCGAATAAAACCAGGAGTGTGCCGACAATAATGCCGGGAATTGTATCTGCCACAATGGGTACATCCTTGAGTGTTGATGGGGGAACCCCCTTGATCTGTTGAAATGTCGCCATTCCAATCTTCCCGTCTGCTCAGTTTCAAGTCTAACAAATTCGGTTTCAGATGAAACGCGTCCAGCGAAAATTTATTGTGCAGACCGGCTGAGGGAGGAAACATGGAGAAAACGGCGAAGCAGACATTTTGTCCGGATTGCAAACGGGCTGACTGGGATGCAGGGATATGTTGTTTTTCGGCAACATTTCCCTGCGCTTCGGGGAATCGTAGCTGATGCGGACAGCGATCCTTCCGAGTGATTTCAATGGTCGTCGGTTGCTGCAGCGGAAATGACTTTTGGTAGTGAACGAAAGAGGATCGTGAAATAAACGCCGACCAGTGTGATCCCGGGAATCCACCACCAGAGAGTGACGGCCAGCTTTTCGGGAGACGGCGACGTGTTATAAATCGTCAGATGATGCTCCGGATTCAATCCCGGTAACAGGTTCGGGTAGAGCGCAGCGGTGCCACCAAAAATGAACAGGTAGATAAATCCGACCGAACTCAGGAACGCGAACATCGGGCGATTCAGTCTGCGGAGCAACAGCGTGCCTCCCAGTGCCAGGCATGCCAGGATAGGCAGAATCCAGATCCACGGATGATCAGAGAAACTCGCCTGAGCGTGTGGCTGGACCAGGTAACAGGCGGTGAACATGATTAGCGTGAGGAGCACTGAGCCTCCCCATAACCAGTTAGCACTGGTTTGCGCTCTTTGATGAATAGCGCCGTCTGTTTTTGCAATCAGCCAGAGAGCACCATGATGCAGCAGGATCACTGCAGAGGTGATGCCTCCCAGAATTGTGAACCAGTCCAGAATGCCTGTCTGCTTGCCGATTCGGAAATTGGTCCACAACGGTTCGAAGAAGTCACCTTCTGCATTGAGGGGGACACCGCGAAAGACATTCGCCATCGCCGCTCCGAGAATAATGACCAGCAGTCCGCTGGAGACAAACAGCATCATATTCCAGAAATGGATCCACAGGGAATCTTCGAGAAAGTGCGGCAGCTCAATACTGATGGCCCGGAAGATCAACAGCCAGACGACCATCGTCAGGGGGAGATAGAAGCCGCTGAACATCGCACTCATAAAGCCCGGAAAGGCCATCATCATGGTGCCACCCGCGGCGATCAGCCAGACTTCGTTTCCATCCCACAGCGGGGCGATGGACTGCATAATCTGTTTCTGTTCTGACCGGTTTTTGGCCAGGATCAGATGCAGAACGCCGATTCCCAGGTCGAAGCCATCCAGCACGACATAGGTGGCAATCATAAAGACCAGTAATATTAACCAGAGTGTTTCCATCTCGCTTAAGTACCCTCTCCAGTAGCGATTTCAGCGTCAACTTGTGGCAGTCTGTCCGGTCCGTGGGCAATCAGGCGGGTGGCCAGGAAGAAATACAAAACGGACAACAGCAGGTAAAGTCCCAGAAAGCCCAGCAGGGTAAACATTACGTTCCCTTCCGAAATATTCCGGGAGGCACCGTCTGCGGTTTTCATTAATCCATAAATCAACCAGGGCTGCCGACCGATCTCAGCAGTAAACCAGCCTGCCGTATTTGCGATGAAGGGAAAGGGCAATGAAAGCATCAGCAGCCAGAGCAGCCAGCGTGTGGTGTGTAATCGCTGTTTGAGAGTGAAGACCATACTCAGCCCCATCAGTGCGATGAAGATCGTGCCTAAACCGGCCATAATGTGATACGAGAAGTAAAGCAGTTCAATATTGTCCGGCCAGAGATCGCGATCGTAGGCCGTCAATCCCTTCACTTCCGCATTCCAGCTGGCATAGGTCAAAAAGGAAAGCACGTTGGGGATAATGATCGGGTTATCGATCTTAAGTTCATCCAGGTTGGGTTGGCCGATCAAAACCATGCCGGCACCATCTTCGGTATGAAAGTGGCCTTCCATGGCTGCGAACTTGACGGGCTGATGCTTCAGCACCTGTTTCGCTTCCCAGTCCCCCGTAGGCATGACGGCGATCAGGCTGGCTGTAAAACCGACGATCACCGCGACCTTGAGATACTTCCTCGAGATTTCCACATGCTCTCGTTTCAGAAGATGGTAGGCAGCGATCGAAGACATGGTAAAGCTCCCGGTGATCACGGCGCCGGTCATTGTGTGCAGATATTGCTTGAGTGCCCAGGGATTGCTCAATAAAGCCCAGATGCTGGTGAGGTGGTAGACGCCGTTCTCATCGATGCGATAGCCTACCGGATGTTGCAGAAACGCGTTGGTACAGATAATGAAGTAGCCACTCAGCCAGGTGCCTAGCAGTAAGAGAAACGAAACACCCCAGTGCAGTTTCTTACTGAGTTTCTTCTCCCCAAAGATCAACAGGTACAGAAACGCCGATTCCAGAAAGAAGGCGAAGATGCCTTCCATCGCCAGGGTCTGGCCCAGGATCGATCCGGTGGACTTCACCAGTTGTGACCAGTTCGTCCCGAACTGGAATTCAAGTGGAATCCCGGTGACGACCCCCATGACAAAGGTCAGCCCGAATATTTTCAGCCAGAAGCGAGCGGCGACATCGGCCCAGGCGTGGCCGCGGAGCCCCAGTGTCTTGAGAATAAAAATCAGCAGTGCCAGGCCCATTGTCAGTTGGGGGAACAGATAATGAAACGAGGCGGTAAAAGCAAACTGCACGCGATGTAACAGGAGTGAATCCAGCATTCCTCTGATATCCAGACGCTGTGATCAGGGACTGGCTTTCGCCACGCGCCCTGGTTCAAGTTTAGTTTTTAACTTCGGGAATATTCTGTAACCAGTAAATCATGACTTTGCCCACTTTTTCCAGGCTCGCACCCGAGCAGGCACGGGGAACATCCCGTGTGGTATGCCAGGCCGGGTAATCGAAGTCGATGATGTCGCAGGTCGGAATCCCCGCGATTTCATTCAAGGGTAAATGATCGTCGCGGATTTCAAATTTTGCCTGGGGGATGAACTGTCTGACTCCCACTTTTTGTGCTGCCAGCCAGATGCTGCGCGTCAGCTGTGGAGCATACTTGATACTGTTCTTTTCCATGTAGATCGCGAGATTCTTATCGGCAATCATGTCGAACAGCACGCCGTATACGTATTCGTAGTCGCGCGGTTCCGATTTATATTGGTTTGCGAAATACTTGGAACCCAGAAAATAGGGATCGTTCTGTCGGTAGACCAGCTCTTCGCCATCAAAGAATACGAAATCGACTCCGTAGCCGTGGCTGATTTTGAGCTCGGACATCAGGTTGCCGAGTTCCATCAGAAAAGCGACACCGCTCGCCCCATCGTTCGCACCGATGAACAGACCCTGCGGGTTGTAGCGGTCGCGATCGGGAAAGGGACGTGTGTCGTAATGACAGGCCAGCAGGATGCGTTGTTTGGCATCCGGATTCCAGCTGACGATCATGTTGTTCATCCGCACGGGAGTGCCCCGGATGGGATGTGGCGCATCGAAGGACTGAAACTTAACCTGGGCCTTCAACTCGCGAAAATGTTCAGCGATCAGTTTCTGCTGTTCCGCCATGCCGGTCGAACCGCTGACGCGTGATTTCAAACGGCAGATTTTTGTGAGGTAGCCGAAGGAACGGGCGGCATTGAATTCAGGCTCGGCGGCACAAGCGTTGTTTACCAGACAGACGTAGATGACTGCCCCGATCATCAACGGGAATGAGAGTAAGAGAACGCGTCTGCCTGCCTGGGTAAATTGCATTTCCTGCCTGCTATCTGAAAAATCCGTTCAAAAATGGTCATCCCGCGAAGGTAGATTCTACATCAATAATAACCGGATCGACATACAAACTATAGCCACATACAGCACCGTACGTATGAATGACTCTCCTTTACTCACGGCCAGGTGTGAGCCGATCCAGCCTCCAATGGACATCCCTACTGTCAGGTACAATCCGGTTGCCCAGTATATTTTACCCTGCCAGGCAAAAATGCCGATGGCGGCAATCGTGTAAATCGCGACGATGAAGACCTTGTGCATGTTCGTACGGACCAGATCGATCTTCATCAGGTTGTTCATGATCGCAATCAGGATAAACCCGATCCCCGCTTGAATGAAACCGCCATAAAAGCCAGCCAATACCATCAACAGGTGTCCCGCCACCGAATGGCCTGCGGATTCTGCCGGCTCTGTTGCTTCCGTATTCACTTCTGCTGATCCGGTTGCCAGTTCCTCAGTGACATTCTGTGGGGGCTTTTTCTTTTTGCGTTGCCCCAGAATCATCGAGACCAGCACGCCCAGCATCACGGTTGCCAGGATGCGGTTAAACCAGACACCAGTGATTTTGGTTCCCAGGAACGCTCCCAGAAAAGTACCGGGCAACGCACACAACGCCAGAGAAAAACTGAGCCTGAAGTCGGAAAATCCCTTCTGCCTGAAACCGGCAATCGCTGTGAGGTTCTGTCCCAGGATCGCCACGCGGGCCGTTCCATTTGTGACAGCTCCCGGAATTCCCAGAAAGATCATCGTTGGCATCACAATCAGAGAGCCACCGCCGGCCAGAACATTCAGCATACCTGCAATCACACCGACGCCAGCCAGTAATAAATTCTGCCACCAGTCCAAGGGATTGACTTTCTATTCTGTCTCGGGGAAAGAGTTACCGATGGTCGTCACCTGCATCGGGGGGTATAATGCATGCTATCGGCGTCTCAGTGTAAAAGTTTCCGCAGCAGAGTACCAAGTCAATCATGGTGAATTTACGGCAAACCCCCGTAATCTTTTTTGAGGAAAAGTCGTTCTGGACCACCGTGTTCTGTTCGACACTTCTGATATTGAGCTCTGCCTGCCAGTCGTCGGAATCGACGGATCTCACTGAGGCTGCTTCCCCTGCCCAGGCATCCGATGAGTCGGTTACTCCCGTTCCGCTGGAAATCGGGGACTGGCGGCGTGTTGAAGAACTGATTCGAGAACACGCCGGCCAGATTGTTGTCGTCGATCTCTGGTCGACCTCCTGTCCCCCCTGCATACAGGAGTTCCCGGATTTCGTCGCTCTGCAGCAGCGGTTTCCTGAATCGGTGGTCTGCATCTCGTTCAATTGTGATTACTTTGGCGGGAAACGGCACCCGCCGGAATCATTCCGCCCTCAGGTGAAGCAGTTCCTGACAAAACAGCGGGCGCACTTTCCCAATATCCTGAGTAATGTTGCCGCTGAGGAATTCTTCCCTTCCATCGACCTGGCTTCGATGCCCGCGACCTATGTTTTTGATCGCCAGGGGAAAGTCGCTAAACGCTTTGACAATGATCATGGTTACTATGGCAAAGGGGGCTATACCTATCAGAAGGATGTGATCCCCTTTCTGAAATCTCTGGTCGAACAGCAGCAGACTAAATAACCAGGGCCGCGATCAGACCGGAGAGGACAATCCCGTCCCAGGTTCCCGCGCCACCAATACTGATGGAGGGGGCTTCCAGTTTTTTAAAGTCATTCCAGTGCATCAGGTCAGCACCGATCAGGGGACCGGAGATTCCAATCACGAAAGCAACCGGGGCACGCAGTGCTTCGAAGTCGCGACCGACTTCACCCGCCATCGGGGCGAGGATTCCAAAGCCCAGAATTGTGGAGCAGACAGCCACCAGCGGAGGAATGAAAAACGGAATTACAATTCCCATACCGGGTACCAGCCGCGAGGTGCGGTTGCAGATCAGAATATTCAACGCCATACCGAAAATCATGGCCAGGGTGGGTGTCTGACCTCCTGCAAAAATGTATCGCGAGAGCCAGATCGCCAGCAGGACCGGAATGACACAGCCTCCCAGATTGACGGCCACGATTGCTTCCTGACGCAGTTTCTGCATCTGAGGCATGATCTGCACGCCTCCCAGGGGGCCAAAGTAGGGAACATTCACCTCTTTATCCAGCGGGAAGCGAGCGATGGGGAAGTTGATCAGGGAACCGAAGATCATGCCGAACAGGACCAGAACCGCAGCCGTGGGGCTCAAATGCAGGTTTCTCAGTGCGGTTTCTGCCAGATTCACGAACATCAGGGGCAGGATGCATCCCAGAAAGATCATCAGGCTGAACAGCATGCAGCCAGCGGCCTGGGCATTAGCGTAGGGATTCGGTTGCGGGCTCGACACGGGTTACTCTTTCCAGTCTATCTCTGCGACAGAGCGGCTTTTAGATACATTTACACAGGAGACCGGCGCGCCGGGCCGACTCCCGCGACATTTTAGCGGCTGAAGTCGCAATTCTGCAGGTTTTCAGCGGGAATATTCCGAACAATTCCTACCTTCTCGGTGAATTCGACTACCAGATACATCTGGTGAGGATGATTTTCCCCGACGTCCCGCTACAATTCAAAGTATGGCAGGAAATTCATTTGGACAAGCCTTTCGGATCACAACAGCTGGCGAAAGCCACGGTCCGGGCAATGTAGTTATTATTGATGGTGTTCCCCCGGGAATCCCGATCAGCGTGGAAGATCTGCTCGTCGACCTCAACCGGCGTAAACCCGGGCAGAGCAAGATCGTCACTCAGCGGAAAGAAGCCGATCATCCGGAAATTCTGGCCGGCGTCTTCGAAGGTGTGACCACCGGCACGAGTCTTGCCATCCTGATCCGGAACGAGGATCAGCGGAGCAAAGACTACAGCGATATCAAAGACAAGTATCGCCCGGGACACGCCGACTACACCTATGACGCCAAGTACGGTTTCCGCGATTATCGTGGCGGCGGGCGTTCCAGTGCCCGTGAGACCAATGTGCGCGTTGCCGCGGGTGTGGTCGCCAAGAAAATCCTGCAGGCCGCATTCGGCGGACAGATCGTCGGCTATGTTACCCAGGTAGGGCATCTCAAAGCTGAGATCGCCGACCCTACCGCAATCACCACAGAACAGGTCGAACAGTTTGCTGATGGGACACCGAATCCCGTGCGTTGTCCGGACCACGGTCTGGCACAGGAGATGATCTCGTTCATTGATCAGATCCGCATGGATGGGGATTCAATAGGCGGAGTCGCGGAAGTCGTGGCTCTGAATGTTCCTCCGGGACTGGGTGAGCCGGTATTTGACAAACTCAAGGCAGACATCGCGAAAGCATTATTCAGCATCCCGGCCGTGCTGGGAGTCGAATACGGTTCCGGTTTTGGCTGTGCCACCATGCGGGGAAGCGAGAATAACGATCACTTCGTCGCGGAACAAAACGAGGGTACGCCGGTCATCAGCACCGATTCCAATCGGCATGGTGGTAGCCTGGGTGGCATTTCCACCGGACAGCCGCTGGTCTTCCGTGCTGCAGTGAAGCCGACCAGCAGTCTGCTGATTGAACAGCCCACCGTGACCCGCTCAGGGGAAGCGACGACGATCCGTACCAAGGGTCGTCACGATCCCTGTCTGCTGCCCCGGTTCGTCCCCATCGCGGAAGCCATGCTGGCCATCACGCTGGCCGATCACTGGTTACGCTGGCGGGCGCAGTGCGAAGCGGCACCGGAGCGGCCCGACCACGTTTAACAGGAAGGAGCCTTATCTCATGGCCTGGATACAGAAACAGATCCGACTTCCCGCGTTGCCGCGCGGTTTTCATATCGTCACTCGAGAAGTGCTCAGCGAAGTTCCTGAACTGTCCCAGATTGAAACCGGGTTGATGCATGTCTTCATCATGCATACCTCCGCCTCACTCTCGATTAATGAGAATGCGGATCCGGATGTCCCCGTCGATCTGGAAATGTCGTTCAACAAGATCGCCCCGGAAGCGTTTCCCTATATTCATACCTGCGAAGGTCCCGATGACATGCCGGCGCATGTGAAAGCATCAATGATCGGAAATTCGTTGACGATCCCCATCAGCGGCGGGCGTCTCTGCCTGGGTACCTGGCAGGGGATTTATCTCTGTGAGCATCGTAACCACGGCGGCAGCCGACGACTGGTCGTCACGATTCAAGGCGAATAGGCGCTGGTAACCAGCGCCTGTCACCACATCTTATTTGCCGACACAATACAGGTGCTTGTCCGAGCGGATAAACAGGTCGCCCCCATCGATGGCAGGCGAGGCGCTGAAATCTTCTTCGTCGCTTGTCAGACGATTGACGGCCAACTGTTCCAGTTTGTCGCTGGCTTTAATCACGTACGTTTCACCGGAGCGGGAGACGAAATAGATTTTACCATCTGCGGCCACTGGCGAGGAATAATCACTGCCGCGGAAACCGCCGCCTCCCCGTCGTCCGCCAAAACCACCCCCCCTGGCAGGTTCTTCACTGGCCGTTGATCCGCTATCGGATTCCAGTCGGCCCCGGAAGATCCGTTCGCCCGTTTTGGCATCGATGCAGTTCACGATGCCGCGCGAGAAGAAATAGATGCGTCCGTCATAAAGGATCGGTGTTTCGATACGATTCGCATCCCGGCCCGACCAGAGCACGTTTGACTTGGTCACATCGCCACTGCCGTCTACCTTGACTGCGATCGATCCACCACCGCGTCCTTCAATGCCATACACCACGCCGTCCTTGCCGGCGATTACACTGGAACAGTAAGTGTCTGTGTCCATGGCTTCGCAGTACCAGCGGAGTTTTCCATTTTCAGGATTCAGTCCCCAGATTTCATAAGGGACGCCGATCACCAGGTCGGTCCGCTCCTGGTTGACGGGGACAACGATGGGAGTCCCCCAGGTGGCGTTGAAACCCGTTGATTCCTGGCGCCAGACCTCATTGCCGGTTTCCTTATTCAGGGCCACCATGGCTTCGCTTTCTGCAGAAGCAGTGACGATCAGCAGGTCTTTGTAGAGAATCGGACTGGAAGACGAGCCCCAGCGACGAGGATCAAGTTCATCTCCGATGATGGTCTGCCAGAGTTGCTTGCCTTCCATGTCGTACGCGACGGCTCCCGACTTGCCGAAATAGGCGTAGACGTGTTTCCCGTCTGAAGTGGGAGTATGTGAGGCAAAGCCGTGTTCGGCGAACATGCCGGTATAGACATCTTCCGGGAGCACCGGTTTCACGCTGCGATCCCAGAGTACTTTTCCGGTCTTGCGATCCAGACAGATCAGATGTCGTCTGAGATCTTTCTGATCTCCGGGCGGCTCATTCCGGCTCATCCCGTAGCCCGACCAGCAGGTGACAAACACTTTGTCACCCACAATGATCGGGCTGGATGAACCGGGACCTGGTAGAGCCACTTTCCATTTCAGGTTTTTCTGACTACTCCACTCGGCAGGCGTAGCTTGTGTTTCGTCAGAAACACCCGATCCGTTTGGTCCCCGAAAACGCATCCAGTCTGCCTGAACGCTTGAGGAAATCAGCATCAACAAAGCGAAGACAGCAACGCGGGACTGCATAAAATCGTCCTTTGAAAAACAGGATGCGCTGGTGAACCAGACGGAAACAATGGGTCTTTAATTATCAGAGTTGTCCGATTCGGGGCGTTTCGGGCGATCGCCGTCTGAGTTGCGACGTCCCCGATCACCACCACGGTCACCACGATCTCCACCACGCGAGCGGAAGCGGGCGTTGAACTGTTCTGCAGTTTTAGTCAGTTCTGCTTTATCCAGCGCCTTGTCCTTGTTGGTGTCGATGTTGTCGAACATTCTCTGCATACGTTCGGGAAGCTCGTCCTTGGTAATTTTCCCGTCTTTGTTTTTGTCGTTGGCCATCATGCGTTCCACGAAGTCCCCGCCACCATCGCCATCGCGACGTCCGAAGCCACCACCGAATCCGCCACCAGGACCACGACGATCGCCATCACGACGGCCAAAGTTACCGAAGTCGGGACGCAGTTCTTCCTGTGACAGTTTACCGTCTTTATCTTTGTCCAGTTTTTTCAGCGAAGCGGTGGCGTTTTCCATCTCTTCTTTGGAGATTTCGCCGTCTTTGTTGACGTCCAGAACGACGAAAATCGGGAGCATCATCATGAAATTGCCGCGTCCGCCCGGACCACGATCACGCGGCCCTCGTTCACCATCACGTGGCCCACGTTCCCCATCACGGGGACCCCGTTCACGACCTTCGGGGCGATTACCACGCTCGGGACGGTCTCCTCCTTCAGGAGGTTGAGCTGAAAGCATGCTTGTGGCACTGATAGCGAGCAGGGTCGTGCCAACTGAAAGTAGACGAGTCAAACGCATCTGAGAGTCTCCGAACTGGAAATTAGAAATGTTAAGTTGATTCTATCAACAAGGTTATAGAAAAGACTGTCGAAAGGGGGCAGACGAAGTTCTGCCCGATCTTGCCAGTCTTAACGTAACTGCTGGAACTCAAGCTACAAAGATCAAACACGGAAGACGAGAAAATGTTTCGAAAAACTCGTCTTTCACCAGAATTTCATCGAGTTCGAAAGATGACTCCAAAGTCAGCTGATTTAAACAAAAAAACGCCCGCAGTCAGCCTGCGGGCGTTGGTCTCTGCGATTCGTGCTGAAGTGATCAGTGTTCCTCAGCTGAATCCGATTATTTAAAAGCGGTGATACCCGGCATGGCGACGGGCGGTACCGGCATCGGGCCCCACTCGTAGCTTGCGGGGGTCAGGTCTTCCTGCGAATTCATGGCTTCGTCCCAGGTAATGCTCTTACCGGTATAGGCAGCCATACGACCCATGATCGCCAGCATGGTGCTCTTGGTCATGTAGTCACCATTGTTGATCGGGTTACCGGAGCGGATGCTTTCGAAGAATTCATCGTGCTCGACCTGATACATGTTCTTGCTTTTGTCGCGGAACTGCCAGGTCTTTTCCCCTTTGGGATCATAGATACGATGCTTGAAGACATCGACGCGTCCCTTGGTGCCGAAGACGTGGTCTGAAACATCGACAGCACAACCATCCTGCTGACGGCAGCGGCTGAAGCCTTTGACACCGTTGGGGTATTCGTAGACGATTGCGAAGTGGTCGTAAATGTGACCATACTCTTTACCGGTACGTGTCTGGCGGCCACCAGTACCACTGCAGGAGATCGGAGTTTCATCTTTCATTGTCCAGGCCATCTTATCCAGGCTGTGGACATGCTGTTCGGTGTTGAAGTCACCGGACAACCAGGTGAAATAGAGCCAGTTGCGCATCTGCCATTCCATGTCGCTCCATTCCGGCTCCCGCTTGAACATCCACAGACCGCGGGTGTTGTAGCTGCACTGGATTGCCATCACATCGCCGACGGCCCCTTCATGAATCTGTTTGAAGGTTTCCCGCATGCCCTGGTGATAGCGCCAGCAGAGACCGGAAACGATCGACAGATTTTTCTCTTTGGCCAGTTTGCAGGTTTCCATGACGGAACGAACGCCCGGTGCGTCGACGGCGACCGGCTTTTCAGCGAAGACGTGTTTTCCTGCTTCAATCGCGGCCCGCAACTGCATGGGGCGGAAGTGAGGCGGCGTGGTCAGCAGAACCACGTCCACACAGTCGATGACTTTCTGATAGGAATCAAAGCCGACGAATTTATGATCCGCGTCGACCTGCACCTGCTCGCCAACCGGATTCTTTTTCAGGTTCTTATAACTCTTGTCCAGATGATCGTAGAATGTGTCACCCATCGCGACCAGTCTGGCGTTTTTATCAGCGGCAAGTGCCTGGGCGGCTGCCCCGGTTCCACGACCACCACAGCCCACCAGACCAACGCGGATTTCATCGCTGCCGGCGGCAAATACACTGGATTGCAGTGCGGCTGAGGGAGATGTTCCAGCAAAGACGCTGCCTGTCAGAGTCGATGCAGCGACGGCTGCAGAACTGGATTTGATGAAATCACGACGCGTCGTCGACGCGGGAGTTGGAGTCTTTTCAGTATTCATAAGAGGATCCTGAGTTAATTAGTTTCATTACAAAATTGATGCTTTAGGATACCATGGCGGCTACTCTGTTTACGAGGCAAAAATGCGATCTGCTGGTAGTTTTTTGCAGAGCCTTGAACTCGTGAACAGATTACGCGTTGTTTACTGAGTGAGCCGGTCGATATGTTCGCGACCAAACCGCTGCAGGCTGGCTGCACCAAGATTCACATAATGCTGCCAGGTGGCCTGCAGGCGTTCCTGTTGTTGTGGCGTGAGTACTTTGATCTGGCGGGCAGGACAGCCGGCCCAGAGTGTTCCAGGGGGCACATGGATGCCTTCCCGTACCAGCGCTCCTGCGGCGATTAACGCACCTTTTCCAATGACACAGCGGCTGAGGACCGTGGCGCAAATCGCGATCATGGCATCGTCTTCCACCACAGAGCCATGCACGATGGCCGCGTGTCCTAGCGTGACGCGGTTTCCCAGGATACAGGGATGTCCATAATCGGTGTGCAGCACTGAGCCGTCCTGCACGTTCGTCTCTTCGCCAACTTCGATGTATTCCAGGTCCCCTCGTAAGACGCACTGATGCCAGACTGTGCTGCGGGCTTTGAGCCGCACGCGTCCCGTGACGATGGCATCGGGAGTCACCCAGGCGGTTGGATCGATGACCGGATAGGAGTGCAGCGCTTCCCAGTCACAGTCGACATCAGGATAAGGCAGCTCCGGAGGCGTCGGGATGCTGTCTGCTTTGAGAGGCCATTCTGGTGATGATTCATGGTTGTTCATGCGAGCTGACCTCCGGTTGCGTCGTGTCATCTGGTGACGTCTTGGAAAGTGAACTGTTGGGGATCGCGGGGCGTTTCTTCTCCATCAGGAACAGACCGCCGATCGTCAGCGCCGTTCCGCTCAAGAGCCAGACCGTCAGTTTTTCATCAAAGAAGAAGACGCCGGCAAACGCAGCCATCGCGGTCTGCGAGGCATTGAGCAGGTTGACCCGTGTGACCGTGAGGTGCTTCATGGACGCCCCAATGGCAAAGAAGGCGATGGCATTCATGATGCCGCCCACCAGCATGACCAGGTATTGCCAGGGAGTCGTGATCCACAGGATTTCGATGCCGAGTCGATAGAAGGCCACGCCACTCAGACAGACCATGCCGGTCGTGCTGATCAGTACCAGTGACGCGGAGATCGACATCTCTCCGCGCACGCTACCCCGAATCATGACCCCACCGGCTCCATACGCGCAGCCGGCCACACAGGCAACAAAGATGGTCAGAGCAACCGTCACCATTGACCGTGTATGGTGCTCCATGTGTTCGAATACAGATTCTTCCGCCTGGTGCGCTCCCAGACTGAGCACGACAATGGCAGCCGTCAGGATGACCATTGACGCAAACATGCGCGGGGTAATCGACTCTTCCAGGAACAGGCGCCCCAGGATGGCCCCGGTGGCGAGCAGGGTTGCAAAACAGAGTGGAACCGTGAAGGCCAGTCCGCCCAGGCTCAGCGACCATTGAAACATGACGTTCCCGCCGAACTGCATGAGCAGCCCAGTCAGAATCAGGGGAATCACCAGTCGCCGGGGAGGCAGAGCCGGTAAGCCTTTAGAACCGCGATAGGCGACCAGCGTCCAGCCCACGATGGTCGCTGGAACGGATTTCAACGCGGAGATCCAGATGGCCCAGTCGGCGTTATTGTCGACCGCGGCTTCCCGTAGTGAGATGTTGGCAGCAGTGTAGGCCAGCGCAGAAAGCAACCCGAACAGTGTGCCTTTGACTACGGGAGACAAGCCTTCGCTCGCCTGCTTCTCACTCTGAGCTGTCGCGGCGGATTCAGAAGGGTTCGCTGAAGACGCGTTAGAAATCTTGTTCACCCTCTTGCTCCAGGCGCTGCAATTCGATCAGCCGCGGATCCAGATCTTCCACAATGGCATAGCGTCCATCAGACCAGCGGAAGAAATCGACATCCCGGCACTTCTTGCTGCAGAATGGAAAAGCAGACTGGTCGTCACCAGCTTTTGTAGTGACGACCTTGCGGCAAATGGGGCAGGTTTGAGGTTGGATCATGGGAGCCTCAGACGAATAGAGTAGCTGAATCGGCGTCTGATTCTCTTATAGATCATTCCCGGTCAAATTTCAAAGGTAATCAGGAATCCTTGGAACCGCTCTTGGAAGAGGATCCGGAATCGCTGCTGGAACTTTTGGATTCCGAACTGGCGGACTGTGCTTTTGAGTCGGCTGCAGCTGCTTTTTTGTAAGAACTGCTGCGGTAATCCGTTTCGTAAAAACCGCTACCCTTGAAAATGATACCGCCGCCGGCACCAATGATGCGTTTGGCTTTCAGCTTGCCACACTCCGGACATTTACGAAGTGGCTTGGCAGTGATGGACTGAAACACTTCCCACTGGTGATGACACTGGGAGCATTCGTAATCGTACGTTGGCATCTTTCGATTCTCTCAAAAAACAGTGAATGTAGAATACTGATCAGTTTTCAGCAGGTCCCGAGGAGACAATCACTTTACTCGGACGCACCACCCGGTCGTTCAGGATAAAGCCCTGCTCCAGTTCCTGGATAACAGTCATCGATGGATATTCGTCAGAAGGCATCTGCTGCAATGCTTCGTGCAGGTTCGGATCGAAGGGCTGCCCGACCGCTTCAATGGCTTTGACATTATTTTTCGCGAAGACATCCAGGATCTGCTTGGCCACCATTTCGACACCGAGCTTCAGGTCGTTGACGTTGTCTGCGTTTTCAGCAGCTTCCACGGCCCGTTTCAGGTTATCCAGTGCGGGGAGCATGTCCTGTACAAAAGGAGCTGCCGCGTATTGACGCAGTTCAGCCAGTTCCCGCTGATGACGTTTGCGTGTGTTATCCAGCTCAGCCTGGGAACGCAGAAAACGGTTCTGGTTTTCGTCGCGTTCAGCCAGAGCGGTTTCGAGTTGTGTTTCGACTGAGGTTGAGCTCTCTACTGCTTCCGTTTCGGCTGCAGCAGATTCCTGTGTCTGATTCTGAATGTCTTCTGGTTGTTCCTGATCTGTCATGCTTCTGACCTGTAACTTACTCTATCTATTAAAATTGAGAAGATGAATCGTTGAAAACGATCTCGACTGTGATTAACCAATTCTGATTATTCAGCGTGCGTGAAATATTCCTTGAGTTTATCGAAGAACGAAACCCGACTCGGGCTGCGATGCTTGGAAACTTCCGTGTGTTCGATTTCAGCCAGTTCCCGGAGCAGTTCTTCTTCCCGCTCCGAAATTTTACGAGGTACATCAATCTGCACGATCACATGCAGATCTCCGCGTCGTCCGCCATGCGGATTCGGCATACCCAGTCCCTTCAGGCGGTAGACTTCACCCGGCTGTGTTCCGGCTTTGATCTTCAGTTCGTGCCGTCCTTCCAGGGTCGGAATTTCAATCTCGGCCCCCAGAACCGCCTGGGTATAGGTAATCGGCACATGACAGCTCAGTTCCTGCTCCTGGCGACGGAACAAGGGATGTTCATCGACGCTGACGACAACATACAGATCACCGCGGGGGCCGCCGTTCTGGCCCGGGTTGCCTTCGCCTCTCAGGCAGAGCTGCATACCGTTATCAATTCCGGGAGGGACTTTGATATCCAGTGTGATTTCCTTGGCGATGCGTCCATCACCGCGACAGTCCGAACATTTTTCGACAATCACCTGTCCGGCACCGCGACAACGGGGACAAGTCGTCTGGACGCGGAAAAAGCCCTGAGACTGCACAACCTGGCCGGCTCCGCCACAGTAATCACATTCCTGGGGATCGGTTCCCGGTTTGGCTCCAGAGCCGTGGCAGGTTTCACAGGGCTCCTGACGCATGATCTGGATTTCGCGCTCGCAACCTGAAGCTGCTTCCAGCAGATCAATCTCGATTTTGGTTCGCAGGCTTTCACCCTGACGTGGACGATTTCCCCCGCGAGTGGAACCGCCGCGGAAGCCGAACCCTTCAAACAGGTCTCCGAATGCGCTGAAGATATCAGACACATCGTGGAACTGATGCCCGCCCCCCGCGCCAAAATCGGCGGCATGTCCGTAGCGGTCGTAGTGGGCCCGTTTTTGATCGTCGCCCAGAACTTCGAAGGCTTCCGCTGCTTCCTTGAACCGTTTGATGGCTTCTTCGTCACCCGGGTTACGGTCCGGGTGATTGGCGAGCGCCATCTTCTTGTAGGCTTTTTTTATCTCAACAGTGGTCACGTCGCGCGATACGCCGAGAACTTCATAATAATCGCGTTTCGTTGCCATAAATACAAACTCATCATTTTAAAGTAGCGAAATATCTCCGGTCCGCTGCGGAGGAATTTCGGTTTCAAACAGCTCAATCAGAACTGAAAAAAACGGGCCACCTTATTTCGGCGGCCCGTCTGAGATTACATCATTTCGTCTGAGTTCGAGATTCGATTTCAGACTGCAGCCGAAATTATCTTACACTGCCTTCAACGTCGGCCAGTTTACCACCTTCAGTGCTTTCACTGCGAGTGATAAGAACCTGGGTGGTGAGCATCAGGCCTGCGATTGAGGCGGCATTTTTCAGAGCGTTCTTGACAACCTTGGCAGGATCGATGATGCCGGCTTTGAACATGTCAACATATTCGCCGCTGTAGGCATTGTATCCGTTGGCGCCACTCAGCTCTTTGACTTCGTCAGCGATTACCGCACCGTCAACACCGCAGTTTTCTGCGATCTGACGAATCGGGCCTTCCAGGGCACGGGCGACAATGTTGATGCCGATTTTCTCGTCATCGTTCTTGCCTTTGACCTTGGTGACCGCTTCGATGGATCGCAGCAGAGCCACGCCACCGCCGGGAAGAATTCCTTCTTCGACAGCAGCACGAGTTGCGTGCAGTGCATCTTCCATACGGGCTTTGGTCTGTTTCATTTCTGCTTCGGTGGCTGCACCGACAGAGATGATGGCGACGCCGCCGGTCAGTTTTGCCAGGCGTTCCTGGAATTTTTCGCGATCGTATTCGCTTTCGGTCTTCTGCAGCTGTCCGCGGATCTGGGCGACGCGGGCCTGCAGGGCTTCGGTATCGCCGGCACCTTCGATCAGCGTGCAGGAGTCTTTGGTGATTTCGACCTGCTTGGCCTGTCCCAGCTGGGCCAGTTCGACAGATTCGAGTTTGATGCCGAGATCTTCTGAGATCACGGTACCACCGGTGAGAACGGCGATGTCAGCCAGCATGGCTTTACGACGGTCACCGAAGCCGGGAGCTTTCACGGCAGCGATATTCAGAACGCCACGCAGTTTGTTCACAACCAGGGCAGTCAGCGGCTCACCTTCGACATCTTCAGCGATGATCAGCAGTGGCTTACCAGTCTGGGAAACTTTTTCGAGCAGTGGAACCAGGTCCCGCAGAGCGGAAATCTTGGATTCGTGAATCAGGATGTAGCAGTCTTCCAGGATACATTTCATGCCTTCGGTGTCGGTCACGAAGTAGGGAGAAATGTAACCTTTGTCGAACTGCATCCCGTCAGCGAAGGAGAGAGTGGTTTCGTTACCCTTACCTTCTTCAACGGTGATCACACCATCGCGACCGACTTTTTCGACCGCATCAGCGATGAGGTTGCCGATTTCGTTGTCATTGTTGGCGGAGATGGCACCGACCTGAGCGATTTCTGCTTTGTCGGTTACCGGCTTGGCCAGGGCTTCGATGGCTTCGACAGCTGCTTCAACGGCTTTGTCGATTCCACGGCGAACGACCATCGGGTTGGCACCCAGTGACAGACCACGCAGACCTTCGGTGTAGATGGAACGAGCTAAAACTGTGGCAGTGGTCGTACCGTCACCAGCGATATCACTGGTCTTGGTTGCGACTTCATTGACCAGTTTGGCTCCCATGTTTTCGAAGGGATCTTCGACTTCCACTTCTTTACTGACTGTAACACCGTCTTTGGTGACCACGGGGTTACCAAAGTTTTTATCGATGATCACATTGCGCCCGGTGGGGCCCATGGTGATGGCTACAGCGTCGCTGATGGTTTGCACGCCTTTTTGCAGCTTGGTACGTGCGCGATCTTCAAACAAAAGTTGCTTTGCCACGCTTATTGACTCCTCTGTTTAACAGGAACGAACATTTGATCGGATTGCTCCGTTCTCCCCTGCGTGATTTTGGTTTGAATTAGACTCTCAACTCAGAGCAGAGACTGAAGTGCCGTGGGCACGTTCAGTCTCAGTCCGGTATTCCGATAAAAGAACGTTCTTTATTTCATGATCTTGGCGAGAATGTCGCTCTCGCGCAGAATCTTGACTTCCTTGCCGGAAACTTCAATGTCGGTTCCGCCGTATTTGCCGTACAGAACTTCGTCGCCGACTTCAACGGCAACCGGGCAGCGTTCGCCGCTTTCCAGCAGACGTCCGGGACCAACGGCGATCACAGTGCCACTTTGTGGCTTTTCCTGTGCCGTGTCAGGCAGCACGATACCACCGGCAGTGGTTTCTTCAGCAACATTGGGTTCAATAACAATACGGTCATCAAGGGGATTCAGTTCCATTAAGTTAACTCCCGATTATTCCAGTAAGTCTGGTTGTATTTGTGAAGCCGGGATTCAGACCCGGTATAAATTGTTACAAACAACAGGCGGAGCCCGGTACAGGCCCCCCATCGATCTGCAGAGAGATCGACGATACGAGACTAGAAGCCTCCCATGCCAGGCATTCCCATTCCGGGCATTCCGCCGCCCATTCCAGGCATGCCACCCATACCACCCATGTCGTGGTGGTCGTCATGATGATGATCGTCTTCTTCTTCCTTGGGTTCTTCAACCACGATGGAATCAGTTGTCATCAGCAGGCAGGCAACGCTGGCTCCGTTCTGCAGAGTGGAACGAACCACTTTGGCAGGGTCAACAACACCGAACTCGAACATGTCGCCGTAGCGATCATTCAGGGCGTCGTAACCATAGGAAGCACTCTTGTCTTTCTTGACGCGGTTACTGACAACCGAACCGTCCAGACCGGCGTTTTCAGCGATTGCACGCAGCGGCATTTCCAGAACTTTCTGAACCAGAGATACTCCCAGAGCCTGGTCGCCGGACAGTTTCAGGCTTTCCAGGGCTTTGGCAGATCGCAGCAGGGCGATTCCACCACCGGGAACGATCCCTTCTTCGATGGCAGCACGCGTAGCGGCCAGAGCATCGTCGATAAGGTCTTTGCGTTCTTTCATTTCTGTTTCAGTCGCAGCACCGACATTGATCTGAGCAACGCCACCGGCCAGTTTAGCCAGACGTTCCTGCAGTTTTTCGCGATCGTATTCGCTGTCAGTAACTTCGATTTCTGCCCGGATCTGCTCGGCACGACCGTTGACGGCTGCCTTGCTTCCGGAACCGCTGACGATAGTGGTGTTGTCTGAGCTGATGTGAATCTTCTTGGCCTGTCCCAGGTCTTTCAGTTCAACAGACTCGAGTTTGATTCCCAGGTCTTTGAAGATCGCACGGCCACCGGTGAGGACAGCAATGTCTTCCAGCATGGCTTTACGACGATCGCCGTAACCGGGAGCTTTCACGGCACAGACTTTGAGGATGCCACGCAGCTTGTTGACGACCAGGGTGGCGAGTGCTTCGCCTTCGATGTCTTCAGCAATGATCAGCAGCGGAGAACCTTCTTTGGAAATCTGTTCCAGTAGCGGAACGAGTGTCTGAGCAGAGCTGATCTTTTCTTCGTAGATCAGGATCTTGGCCCGTTCCAGGTCGCAGGTCTGATTGTCTTCGTCGGTGACGAAGTGCGGAGACAGGAAGCCGCGTTCGAACTGCATACCTTCTACCAGGTCGACATCAGTGGTGACGCCACGTCCTTCTTCGACGGTAATCACGCCATCGGCGCCAACCTTCAGCAGAGCATCTGCCAGGATCTTGCCGATTTCCGGATCGTTGTTACCGGCGATGGTTGCAACAGTCTGGATGGCTTTCTTGTCATTTCCTTTTACTTCTTTGGAGATCTTACCGATCTGTTCGACAACTGCCTCAACAGCTTTCTGTACGCCACGGCTGAGGGCCATCGGGTCTGCGCCGGAAGCGATATACTTCAGACCTTCCCGGAAAATGGCTTCTGCCAGTACGGTTGCTGTTGTGGTGCCGTCTCCAGCAACATCGTTTGTTTTCGATGCTGCTTCTTTCACCAGTTGGACGCCCATGTTTTCAAACGGGTCTTCCAGTTCGATGTCTTCGGCAACAGTCACG
Source organism: Gimesia chilikensis (assembly GCF_008329715.1). Lineage (GTDB taxonomy): Bacteria > Planctomycetota > Planctomycetia > Planctomycetales > Planctomycetaceae > Gimesia > Gimesia chilikensis. The sequence continues at coordinate 189,829 of NZ_VTSR01000002.1, forward strand.
CCGTCTTTGGTGACCTTCGGTGTTCCCCAGCCTTTGTCCAAGACAGCATTTCGCCCTCGCGGCCCAAGCGTACTGCTTACAGCCCGCGACAATTTAGCGACTCCTGCCAATAAACTCTTTCTGGCCTCTTCGTCAAAGCTTAAAAGTTTTGCCACAGTCTCTCCTCAACCAGCAATAAATGGCCAATAAATTTGCCCATGACCACGATGATCTCTCACACGCCTCGTGCCGCGCTTCCTGTTAATCACAGGGGGCCGGTGTGTGAGTACAAATAGGTGTAAGTACGACAAAGATGGCAGGATCCAGGCTGGACCCTGTCCACGACGCCCAGTAATTGCAATCATCATGCCAATCGGAAGGTGGTGTTGTAAGATGTTATATATCAGTGGTTAACGGGGATCTCTTGTTGAGGGAGACTGTCGTTAACTGCCAACTTGGCAGAGAAATTGAAGCTGTCAGGTCAGCTGCCTGAGCGTCCCAGGCAGGGAGGTTGCAGACACCGTCAAAACTGACAGAGTGTCGAGTTTCCACTCCAGACAGATGTCGGAGCGTTGATGTGTGGCAGTGCGTGCTTAATCTGCAGGCAACGACCGCTGATGTTGCCTTATTAATCTGCATTCGAACTGGTGGCTCGACTTACTTTCCGTAAATATTAATTTAATATGAGATGATGTAAAGCATTATATGAAATATAGATAAGGGTTGTTCTAACAGTCGCAAATCAGATTGAGGCACACTGTTTGCATTATGCCCATTTACCAAATAAGTGCTCATTTTATTGATTGGTATTTAGGGGTCACGATCAGAACAAATTGATTGTCCAAACAGTAGATTAAACAACATCTGACGAAGACTCCGGGAAAGGTTTGCGACAAAATGAATTGGAAACATGCGCTCATGGGCTTGACGGCAAGCCTTGTCGTTGTTTTGGCAGTATCACAGCCAGCTTGGGCTTATCAGGACGAAGCAGCTCCTGAAGAGAAACCAGCCGCAGCAGAAACTGCTGCCCCTGCTGAGACAACAGAAGAAGCACCCGCAGCAGAGGAAGCTCCTCAGCTTTCATTATCAGAACTTTACTACGCACTTGATAACAGTATGTTATTCCTCTGTGCTGTTCTGGTGCTGTTCATGCAGTCTGGCTTCGCTATGGTCGAGTCCGGATTCAACTCTTCCAAAAATACCATCAACATTCTCTTTAAGAACTTAATGGATGTCTGTGCCGGCGTGCTGGTTTATTACGCTGTCGGTTACGGTCTGATGTATCCAGGGGATGCCGGTAACGGTTACTTTGGTTTCGCACAGTTCGGAATCGGCGAAGCCGGAGATCCAGGCCCAGGAGTTCTGCATCCGCAGGTTGACTTCCTGTTCCAGGTTGCCTTCGCAGCGACTGCTGCCACCATCGTTTCTGGTGCCGTTGCCGGTCGTCTGAAATTCAGCTCTTACCTGATCTACAGTATCATCCTTACCGGTATCATCTACCCAATCAGTGGTTACTGGAAATGGGGCGGTGGCTGGTTGGATGCCATGGGCTTCTACGACTTCGCTGGTTCAATTGTTGTGCATGCTGTCGGTGGTTTCGCCGGTCTGGCTGGTGCAATTGTCCTCGGACCCCGGATTGGTCGCTTCAAAGATGGCAAATCAGTTCCGATTCCTGGACACAACATTGCACAGGCAACACTGGGTGTCTTCATCCTGTGGGTAGGCTGGTACGGGTTCAACCCTGGTAGTCAGCTGGCCTTCGCTGGAACTGACAACACCAACGCTGTGATGCTGATCGCTACTAACACAACCCTCGCTGCAGCCGCCGGTGGTGTGGCCGCAATGATCCTGGGTTGGATCATGTACTCAAAACCGGATATCTCCATGGCCCTGAACGGTGTTCTGGCTGGTCTGGTAGGTATCACCGCTAACTGTGACAGTGTCTCTAACATCGAAGCAATTGTCATCGGTGTGGTTGCCGGTCTGCTGGTTGTCTTCGGTATCCTGGCACTCGAAAAACTCAAAATCGACGATCCCGTCGGTGCCTTCCCTGTCCACGGACTGTGTGGTATCTGGGGTGGTGTCGCCACCGGTATCTTCGGTGACTACAACATCGTAACTCAGGTGATTGGATCTGTTGTGATCCCGGCTTACGCCTTCATCACCATGTTTATTCTCTTCACATTCCTGAAAGTCATCGGACAGCTCCGAGTCTCTGAGGAAGATGAATTGAAAGGTCTGGACCTGTCTGAGCACGGAATGCAAGCTTACCACTAGTCCAACCTGACGCGAACACTGGTACTTTGCAGGAGGTACCGTAAAGTGTGACTGACTGATGGCTTGAGAAATGAGTTCTCTCGCCATCAGTTTTTTTATGCGCGGTCAGTAATACAGGAGTATTTGCCGCTGAAGAAATTTCCCTGAATCCTTGTGAACCGGCGACCGCTTGCTTAATGTAACGGAAAGGTATTCAGATGTGATTAATCCTTTCGAGCCTGTGTTCGCCTCAAGGAGTGTGGAAATGTCAAAGTATGTACTGGCGTTAGATCAGGGAACGACATCCAGTCGATCAATTCTGTTTAATCATCAGGGGCAGATTGAGGCCACATCCCAGGAAGAGTTCGAACAGATCTTTCCCTCGCCGGGGCTGGTGGAACACGATCCCGAGGCGATCTGGGAATCACAGCTGGCAACCGCCCGCGAAGTGATCGATCAATCGGGGGCAGCGCTCTCTGAGATCGCCGCAATCGGTATTACGAATCAACGGGAAACGATTGTCCTCTGGGATAAAGAGAGCGGCAAACCGGTTTCGAACGCGATTGTCTGGCAGAGCCGACTGACAGCAGGCCGCTGTGATCAGCTTAAGGCAGAGGGGTATGAAGGTCTGTTCCGCGAAAAGACCGGACTGTTACTGGATGCCTATTTCTCGGGGACCAAAATTGAATACCTGCTCAATACCGTAGAGGGATTACGGGAGCAGGCCCAGGCAGGCAAAATTCTGTTTGGTACGATCGACTCTTTTCTGATCTGGCGGCTGACGGGGGGGAAGGTGCATGTGACCGATCCTACCAATGCCTGTCGCACCCTGCTCTACAATATTCACACACACGAATGGGATGACGAACTGCTGCAGATCTTCGATATTCCCCGCTGCATGCTGCCCGAAGTTAAAAGTTCCAGCGAGGTGTACGGTGAGACCGACCCCGCGCTGTTTGGCGAGTCGATCAAAATTGCCGGTATCGCAGGGGACCAGCAGGCAGCAACCTTCGGTCAGGGCTGCTTTGAACCCGGGGCAGCGAAGAATACCTACGGAACCGGTTGTTTTATGCTCATGAATACCGGCGATAAACCGGTGCTTTCGCAGAATGGTCTGCTGACCACGATCGGCTGGAGCATCAATGGCAAAGTCACTTACTGTCTGGAAGGATCCATTTTCGTGGCCGGGGCAGCAATCCAGTGGCTCAGGGATGGGCTGCAGATCATTGAGTCAGCGTCTGAAATTGAGGACCTGGCAGGTCAGGTGGAAGATACCGGCGATGTCTTCTTCGTCCCCGCTTTTGTGGGACTGGGAGCACCCTACTGGGATCAGGATGCCCGCGGAACTCTGATTGGTCTGACGCGGGGCGCAACCAGAGCTCATGTTGCACGCGCGGTCCTGGAGTCGCTGGCATACCAGACCTGCGATGTGCTGCACGCTATGGAGCAGGATTCACAGATTAAATTGAAAACACTCAAGGTGGACGGCGGTGCGGCTGCGAATGGTCTGTTGATGCAGTTTCAGGCGGATATGCTCGATGTTCCCGCGCAACGTCCGGTAGTCCATGAAACGACGGCTCTGGGAGCCGCCTATCTGGCAGGTCTGGCTGTGGGCTTCTGGCACGATCAGGCAGAGGTGACCCGCAACTGGGCTCTCGATGCAGAATTCCAGCCGCAGATGGAGGCCTCGCGGCGTGACGAATTGTACCAACGCTGGAAGCAGGCGGTAGAACGTTCGCGAGACTGGGTCTGATTCGGTCGATTTATGTGGAAGTCTGCCCGGCTTTCAAACATTGGTTGTCGGCAGACGTGCCAGGTTTTGATCGGTTCCGATGATGAGCAGGATGTCTGATTCCTGAATCTGATAGTCGGGGTGAGGTACACAGTCGGTTGTGTAAACCTTCCCGGTATTCTTTTCTATCTCCGCGGAATTCCGTTTCCGAATGGCGACCACGTTTACGGAATATTTGGAACGCAGGGACAGCTCGGTCAGGTTTTTGCCAACGAACTCTTTGGGTGTCATCAGCTCGATCATGGTGTAACCGTCGCCGACCTGGATGTAATCTTCCAGATGCGGATTGGCCAGCAGTCGTGCCAGGTGTGCTCCCGCCTGAATCTCGGGCTGGATCACATCGGTTGCACCGACCTGGGTAAAGATCTCTGCGTGAAACTTTGACTGGGCACGACAGATGATCTTGGGGACTCCCATCTTTTTGATGATCACTGTCGTCAGCAGTGCCGATTCGAAATTTTCCCCGATCGAGATCACGCAGGCGTCGACTTTGTCCACATCCTGACTTTTGAGTGCCAGTTCATCGGTGGAATTCAGACGAACTGCCACCGCGACATCATCTTTGACCTCATTCACCAGCTTGTCCGAATGGTCGATGGCGATGACTTCCACTCCGCTGGCTCCCAGACGTTTGGCGAGTTCGGTACCAAAGCGGCCCAAACCGATGACTGCTACTTTAATCACGGGATCAGTTCTCCTCTGGAGGATGAGTTACTTTAGATGGTCTGCGTTCAGGGTTCCTGTTACCCGAGGTTCACTGGCTCTTCCGGGTAGTGATATCGATAGGCGGGGCCACGGTTCGAGAGTGCGATTAATGCCGTCAGCGGGCCGACGCGACCGATAAACATCGTAATTATGATCACCCAGTGCGACGGTGTCGTCAAACCCGCGGTGATGCCCGTCGAGACGCCGACCGTCGCAAAGGCACTGGTTGCTTCAAACAGATGATCCAGAAAGATCGCTTGATTGTTTTCGAACATGACAATCAGCAGTGTTGACGACATCAGTACCAGAATTCCCAGTGAGATGATCGTCAGCGAACGATGAATCAGTGTGCTGGGGATGGTGCGTCCCATGATTTCTACCCGGTCTCTCCCTTTCAGCAGCGCCCAGACCGAAAGTATGGCCAGGGCAAAGACCGCGGTTTTCACGCCGCCCCCCGTCGAGCCGGGAGACGCACCAATAAACATCAGCAGGACGGAAAACAGTTTGGTCTGCGGTTGGTAGGCACCGAGGTCAACAGTATTAAAGCCGGCCGTCCGGAAGGTCACGGACTGGAACCAGGCGGAATTGAGCCGCTCGCCAAAGGTGAGATCATCGGAGGCATGGATCGATTCCAGCAGGTAGATGCCGACCGTGCCCCCGATCAAAAGAAAGAGGGTCGTGAAAAAAATCAGGCGTGAGGAAATCGTCAGCCGGACTTTCTGTGTCGGGTGATGAAACAGGGGCTTACGGATCCGCAGATTCGAGAAATGGGTGATGCCATACAGCATGAAATTGTAGTTTACAGCAAACCCTAATCCGCCGATGATGATCAGGGCCGGGATGACGCCCCAGATTTCCCAGTGGTGTCCCATGCCCAGGAAGCCGTCATCCATCAGGCTGAAACCGGCGTTGCAGTATCCACTGATCGAATGAAACAGGCTGAAGTAGACCCGTTCAGTGAAAGGGAGCTCCGGCCAGAGTCCCATCAGGCAGACCGCACCGAGCAGTTCGGTAAAAATCGTAATTCCCAGGATGGCCAGCACAAGGCGGCGGATGTCACCGCGCTGGCTGGACTCCAGCATCTCGCTGAATGTGACGCTCTCCCTGATCTGCATCGATCGTCCAAAAGCTGCTGCGAAGAAGGCACCAAAGGTCAGGATGCCCAGTCCGCCGATCTGGAACAGAAACATGATAATGGTGTGCCCCGTACGGCTCCAGTAGGTTCCGGTAGGAACCACGATCAGGCCCGTAACGCAACTGGCACTGGTTGACGTAAACAGAGCGACCAGAAATGGAGCACCTTCCGTTGTTTTCGCAGCGGGATCCTGAATGCGAGCCGAGGGAAACATGAGTAAGATCGTCCCTACAGAAATCAGCACCAGGAAGGAAGTCACCACAATCAGGGCGGGGTTCCAGCCGCGTGACGAGACACGCCGGATTAAGAGAATCGTCTCGTAGAGGCTTCTCAGAATGATGCAAAATTCGGAGACGCCCAGAATCAGATTCAGTCGGGTCGGGGCGTCATCGGGCAGCAGGTCATGCAGACTGATAATCAGCAGACTGGCGATCAACCAGAGCCCGCAAAAAAAGAAATGGGCCAGATGGGTTTTGAAGAACTCTTTCCGATCCAGATGCCAGCCGTAACGCAGCATCAGGCTGATCGTGAAATAGCTCATAGCTACGATGATCGCGGCACCCAATTCCCAGTGAACAACGGTGGTAATCTTCAGCAGTCCATGTAGAATAACTGTGGAGATCAGGCCGACGATCAGCGCAATAATTTCCAACCGTCTCAGCCTGCGGCAGCGGCGGGGATGGTGTGTCTTATAGTGGATGCGGCTGGGGAGATGCGACAGAGTCATTTGGCGCGTAAGTATTTCAATGAAATAATTTTATGAAGACCTGTTCAGATTTTATTCGTAATCAACGTCAATTGAAACAGTGAGATTATGGTGCGCGATTTTATTTCCGAAAGTTTGACTCATGACCCGATTCATGGGTATATCCCGTTTACTTCCAAAACCGGGATTCCCGACGAGGAGGTCTCCGAGCAGGAAATCATCGACCACCCCTGGGTTCAGCGACTCAGGCACATCCACCAGCTCCAGACCGCCTGGTGGGTCTTTCCCTCAGCTGAGCACATGCGTTTTCAACACGTGTTGGGGGCCATGCATCTCTCGTCGGTGGCAATTAACGCCTGGTACGATTCTCTGAACAGCGCCTGTCGTAATGTGCCTTCCCTCCCTTACGTCGAGAGCCTGGTTCGACTGGCGGCGCTGCTGCACGATGTGGGGCACGGCCCTTTCGGACATTTCTTCGACGACCATTATCTGGATCAGTACAATCTCACGCATGAAGATATCGGCGCCCATATCATCGAACACGAACTGGGAGACCTCATTCGCGGGATTCGCCGGAACCCGAACGGTCACCTCAATCCATTGGAAGAACTCGATCCTAAACAGATAGGCTGGCTGATCCGGCGTCCTTCCGGCGATGCAGACAGTGAGGCGGGTAATCCGGACTGGCTCTGTAAGCTGCGTGCCATGTTCAGTGGCATTTACACGGTCGACAATATGGATTTCGTTCTCCGCGATGCCTATATGTCAGGCTACAATATTCGCGCGGTCGATGTCTCGCGCCTGATTCATTACAGCTTCTTCACTTCCGAAGGGTTGACCATCCACGGTCGTGGCATGACGGCGCTCGTTAACTTTATTGAAACCCGCGCGAATCTGTTCCGTACGATTTACTATCACCGTACGGTGCGTGCCTTGGACCTCGCGCTCGAAGAAATCTTTGCCGAAACCATGCAGCACCTGTTTCATGGCAATCCGCTCGAGCATCTGGACGACTATCGCGGGTTTACCGAGTCGTCATTCCTCGTCGATGTCGGCCGCTTTCAGAAGAGTTCGGACCCTGCAGTGCGTGATCTGGGAGAGCGCTGGCAGGGGATTCTCTCGCGTAATGTGGAATGGAAGATGGCCTGCGAGCGTCAGCTCAATTTTCATTCCGGGACTGCAGTACACACTTCGATCTTTTCGGAACCGGAACTGGTCGAAAAGCGGGTCCGCTCCAAGCTGCCTGCGGAGTTGAAGCAGCTCCCATTGCGGATCGATGTCGCCCGGCATTACCATCGCCCCAGTGGGCGACTTCCCGCCGGTGGACAGAATTATCTACTCGATCCCGGCACGGGTTTGACTCAAGAGCTGCACGATGATGAGCTCTTCCGGGCACTGCCCGTCAGCTTCCTGATCTTCCGCATTTATACGCGGGATCACCTCCACGATCTGGAGCTGACCACCGCCCTCAATGCCGCACTGGGGGAGGTCTCGGATTCCAAGACCAATATGTAACTTTCCTGCAGAAACAGACTTGTACAAGTGTGGCACTGCATAAGATCCACTCCGTTCTTTCGCGCTAGGAGCGACGCTGTCTTGAGGGAAATTTCCGGATTTTCCAGCTGAACAGGGCAGACAGTGGTCCTGTTATGTCGGTCGTGTCGGCTCCGGAAAATCATTGACAGTGATTATTCGCCCCAGTCGATAAGTTCAACATGATAGATTTCGAACTCGAACAGATGCTGGAAAATCCCGAATGGAGTCTCGTGCTCAGGCATTACAGCGTCCTGCGACGTGAGACCAAAGAGCGGGATCCTGAATTTGATGGCTGGATCGTACGTCAAAATGAAGTTGACGGCGTCGTTACCGAACGACTCCCCCGCATTCATGGAAAACTGATCGCGTTCGACCTGCTGAAATTTCAGCTTTCTGGGCGTGACTCCGGGGTTTTTTATAAAGTCACCCGTACTGGTGAGAATATGCTGCCCCGTCTGGAAGAGCAGCTGCAAGACCTGCAGGCACAATTGCAGGCGACTGAGGATGCGACAGAGGAAGACGCTCCTCCTGAAGAGCAGGAACTGGCCCGCTCCGCCTGAGAGGCTGCCACGGACTGTAATTCTCTCCCCCGCTGGAACGAAAAACGGCCCCAATTGTGCAAGACAATGGGGCCGTAGATTTCGTCGTTGCTCCTGGCTGTGACAATCTTAAATCATGTCAGCAGTCAGAGAAGACTCTAGCTCATTATGCTTTTTTAGGAGCAGGAGCAGGAGCTTTCTTTGGAGGAGCTGGTGCTTCTTCTACTTTCTTGGGAGCTGAGTGAGCTGGAGCAGCTCCTTCGCAGCTGTTGCAGGGAGAAGCGCACTTGGGAGCTGGTGCACAGCATTTAGGAGCTGGTGCACAGCAGGTTGGTGCAGGTGTGCAAACTGGTGCTGGCTTGCAGCAGGTGGTGCGTACTGGCTTGCAGCAACGTACACGTGCTGGTTTGCAGCAACGAACGCGTGCTGGCTTGCAGCAGCGAACACGTTTGGGCTTGCAGCAACGTTCACGAACGGGCTTGCAGCATTTTACGCGCTCTGGTTTGCAGCAACGGTTACGGAAACCAAATGCTTCTGCATCTGATACGCTGAAGGTTGCAACGAACAGGGTCATTGCAGCGATCAAAGAAAGTGTGACAGCTTTTCGAATCATGGTGTACTCCTCAGATTCTTAAGAAAGTGGTTCCACTTCGCCGGAAGATAAGTCACTACCTTCATCCCCCAGCGATGTCCCTAAGTCTACGCACCTAGGGAAAACAGGTCTGTTTTTCTGGTTTGGTAAGATTTGCCGGTTACGGCAAATACGTTGATTACAATACCAGAACGAATTACGATGTCAAAGTAAAGCGAACACGAAAAATAAAGTTTCTCTAAAAATCCTTTATTCCCTCAAGTATCGCATTTTAACAGTTTTAGAACTGGTTTTCACGTGTTTGAACACGGTAAATCCGACCAGACCTGCAGGCTCTTACTCAATCCTAGGTCAAAAATAAGGAGACCACCTGAATTCCTGTAGATATTTGGGAAGACTGCGCAAAAAATTCGCTCTGTTGCGCTCATTGACTCTTTAGGTTTATTTGCTTGCAACCCTCTCGCAGTCAAAGTAAAACCGGATCTGGCTCAACGAGCTGCTTCAAATAAACTTCTTCAGAATTCACGGATTGTTCAGTGCCGTCATCTGCCTCAGAATCTTCGTCCTCACCATCAGATCAACCGCGGCTGTGGTACTGTGGGACCCGCACCATTTCATTCGCTGAGCGACCATTGTTAATGGGCATTCTTAACGTCACCCCCGACAGTTTTTCGGATGGAGGAGAGGTTACGGATCGGGACGCAGCCGTCAAGAAGGGCTTACGTCTTATCGAACAGGGCGCGGATATTTTAGACATTGGTGGCGAATCGACCCGTCCCGGCTCTGATCCCGTTCCCCTGGAAGAAGAACTCCGCCGCGTTGTACCCGTCGTTGAACAGCTCGCGAACCAGACCGACGTCCCGATTTCCGTCGATACCACCAAAGCGGAAGTCGCCCGTCAGTCGCTCGCAGCCGGCGCTGCGATCATCAACGATATCTCCGGCCTCACCTTTGATCCGGAGATGATCCCCCTGGCTGCCGAAACCGGCGCGGGAGTAATCTGCATGCACATCCAGGGAACTCCCCAGACCATGCAGGACAACCCGACCTATGACGATGTCGTCGTCGATCTGAAAAACTGGTTCGAGGAACGCTTACAGGAACTGCTCTCGGCGGGAATCGAACCCGGCAGTATCGTCCTCGACCCGGGTATTGGATTTGGAAAAACCGCCGAACACAACCTGCAGATTCTCTCCCACATCCGCGAATTCCAGGATCTGGGTTATCCGATACTCATCGGTCATTCCCGCAAACGCTTTCTGTCGAAGCTGCTGGGGCGCGATGTTGAAGAGCGTCTGGCAGGTACGGTCGGCGTTTCTATCGCCCTGGCCAGTCAGGCTGTCGAAATTATTCGCCTGCACGACGTCGAAGCCAACCGCGATGCGATCTCGGCCTGGAAAGCAGTCACCAGCCGCGTTACCTGATTACAAGATACTGAAACTCAACTCTCTAAATAACTAAAACGGCGCCTCAGGCAGCCCTACATCAAGGAAATACACAGCATGAACATCAAACTTGGAACCCACACACTCATTCTCTCCCTCTGCTCGATGCTGGCGTTTTACGCCGTCGCCCGGGCTGCGGATCAGCCTGCTCACAATTTCGACCGCTGGGAAAAGTCCATCGCCCAGTTTGAGAAACAGGACAAAGATCAAGGCATTCAGGAAGACGGTATCCTGTTTGTCGGTTCTTCCAGCATTCGCATGTGGGATCTGAAGAAGTACTTCACTGAACTTCCCGTTATCAATCGTGGCTTCGGCGGATCTGAAATCGTTGACTCCACCCACTTCGCCGATCGAATCATTCTCAAACACAAGCCCAAAGTCATCTTCCTCTACGCCGGTGATAACGACATCGCCCGCGGTCGCACTGCGAAAGAGGTCGCCGGCGACTTCAAGCAGTTCGTCTCCGTCGTCCATAAAGCCCTGCCCGAGACCCGCATTGTCTTCATCGCCGTCAAACCCAGTCTCAGTCGCTGGAAACTGGCCGGCACCATGCAGGAAGCCAACAAGCTGATCAAAAAACAGTGCGAAAAACACGACTATCTGGCGTTCGCCGATGTCTGGGATCCAATGCTGGGCGAAGACGGCAAACCCCGTCCCGAGCTCTTCAAAAAAGATGGCCTGCACATGGAACACGCAGGCTACCTCATCTGGAAGAAAGCGGTCGAACCCTATTTCCCCCAGAATTGATCGCATTCTAGATCATTGCTAAGTTGAATTGATTACAGGGTTTCCACACGCAGTTCATGCGCCGACACGAACTGGTTCAGCTCGCTGCGTGTGAAGATGCCCGCGGTCGCGCCGGTGGCACGCACACAGCTGTGCCCCAGCGCCGATCCATAACGCAGGCAGTCTTCCGGGCTCGCCTCTTCCAGAAGCCCGTGAATGAAACCGGCGACAAACGCGTCTCCGCTCCCTGTCCCATCCACCAGGTCGACCGGATAAATCTCTGAACGCAGCGAACGCTCGGCATCCAGCAGCAGACTCCCCTGGCCGCCACAGGTGATGATCACCGAGTTCGCTCCCGCTTCCCGGAACGCCTCGGCCTGTTTCAGCGGGTCTGTCTCTCCCGTGATCAGTTCCCCCTCATCATTATTAGGCAGGAAATAATCGCTTAACGGCAGAACCGGCTTCAGCATCGACCAGTAATCCGCAGCCTTCGGCGTCACCACATCCAGCACCGTAATCACTCCCGCTTCCCGGGCCACCTCGAACATCCGGGCGACATTCTCGGGCGAAAGCTCTTCCGACAGACAGTAACCTCCCAGGTACAGGATGCGACAGGAGCGAATCTGCTCCTCCGTGACTGTCTCGCCGGTAAACAGAGAGTTCGCAGCGACCGAATGAATAAATCGGCGGTCCTCACCCTGCACATTAATCACGAACGAACCGCTGGTCGGCAGCGTTTCCGACTTCATGATGTACTCGCAGTGCACGCCCGAAGCAGCCAGGCTCTCTTCGACATACTGTCCGAAAACGTCCTGCCCCACAATCCCGGCGATCGCAGCCCGGCGATCCAGTCGTGCCAGGTCCGCAGCGACGTTCGATGCACAGCCGCCAATCGTCAGACTCATTTCGTCCGTCAGCACCAGCTCGCCCGGACGGGGCATATGGTCGATGGCCTTGCACACATGGTCTGCGACGATGATCCCCGCACACAAACAGTCATACCTGGGAGACGACATGAGGATGTCCTTCTAAAGCGCTTCGAAATCTGTGAAATCATGATGTGTTGCTTATTATGCGGAAGGGGATCAGGAGATCAACACCTAACTGGAATGCAGATGCACAGATTTCATGCTCTGTTCCGAGTCGATCGGCTGGGCGGGACGCACACTCTGTTCGGCCGCGTCTTCCGGGCCGTCGGTCGATTTGGAACGACGCAGGTGTTTCAGCAGTCGCAGCATAATGGGGTAGGTTATCAGGCCGAAGAACGTGCCGACCACCAGCGAGCCGATAATCAACGGCGACCCGACTTCCAGCAGCAGCTGCTTCACCGTTTCCCACCAGCCGCTGAATCCCTCGAACTCCAGAATCCGGGCGAAGTCCTTCTGCGTCAGTGAACCACCTACGAACAACGTACCCACCTTATAGTCAAACCAGTAGATCGGTACGATGGTCAGCGGATTCGAAATGTAGACGGTAATCAGCGACGCGACCTGGTTGAACCGGAACAGCGGACGCGTCAGAAATGCGACACAGACCACCATCAGCATCTGAATGCCCACCGTCGGCGTCAACGCGATAAACATTCCGATCGCGGTTCCCAGGGCAATCGAGTGGGCACTGTCATCCAGCATGAGGATCGAGCGCAAGAGCACTCGCGGGTTCAGGGTCCAGGCTGGTTTGGCAGATGACATAGAGTTTCAACAGGCTGCTTGAGGTCGCGTGATCTAAAATCTTGTTCAGAGAACTTTTACGGTCATTTGGATTAGTATATCGGCACAGTTCTGGCAAAATTCCGCAGGTTTATTAAACCTTCAACTTAGGCCGGTCATACCGTTCGATTCGGCTATCCGAATCAAGACGCTTGTAAGTTCTCTCACTTCTGGGGGTGGGACAACGACCCTTTCGGGTTAACGTTTATGTATTTTAGTTAAGGTTTTTCAAATTAGGCAACTCAAATTAACGCCCCAATTCGCACCCCGGCGGAAGATCGTCCCTAAGTCGTGACCGGGTCACAGCATCGGAATTCAGGTGAACAATCATCAGCATTGACTACGACACAACTCCCCCATCACAACAGATGAAAATCAGTGTAGATTTGAATTCCGCTCCGGAAATGGGTATGAAAGTGAGATAAGCGCTTTCTTTATTGATCATTTTCATTTCTGATTCATATTGTCTCCTTCAGGATCTCCTGAATACAGTGCACAACGGAAACCCGCTGATGGTAGAAAATCTGGAAATCTTCGATGTTGAACAGGCTGCCCCCAATCTGGTAGTCACTCCCCTCGGATCGACCCTGCAGTTCCAGTACAGCAACGTTCAGGTCGAAGCCAACAAGGTGCTCAGGCTCTTTGACGCCCCCGAGATCAAAAATGTCATCATTGACCTCTCCCGCGTCGACTATCTCGATTCGATTATCATCGGCTCGCTGATCCGCCTCCTGCAACGGGCCCGGCAGACAGGTGGTCAGGCCGTCTTCTGTAATGCCTGCGAGAACATGCAGAATATTCTTAAGTGCATCAAAATTGGCAGCCTCTGGCCGCTGTTCGATACCCGGGACGAAGCGATTGCCGCTGTCACTCCCTCTGCGTAATTGTTCGATTTCTTGTCTGGAAATGAGTTGGGAATGCTGCCGTTCACTGCCGAGGATCTGAAAGCTGTTCGAACGGAAACGTTCATCGAACACCTCGATTATTTCGAGAGCCTCGCTTCCACCAATTCCTGGGCCCTGAATACGCACTGCACACCCTCCCCGGCCGCACGCGATACCAGCCTGCCTGCCCTCGTACTCACCGGCAATCAAACCGCCGGCCGTGGTCGAGGCAACAATGCCTGGTGGTCCACTGAAGGAGGACTCACATTCTCCCTCGTCGTCGATGCCAGCCAGCTCGGCATCCCGCTCCAGCAGCAACCCCTGATTGCGTTGGCGACCGGCCTGGCCGTTTGTGAAACACTCGAGAAGCAGGCCCCCGAACATCGGCTCCAGTTGAAATGGCCTAACGATGTCTTCCTCGCAGGCAAAAAGGTCTGCGGCATTCTCGTCGAAACCTCCGCCAGTCAGCCCGGCCTCGTGGTCATCGGCGTGGGCGTCAATCTCAATAACTCGTTCCTCTCCGCTGAAGCCGAACTGCAGTCGCGAGGAACCTCGCTCTACGAAACGACCGGACAGAAGTTCCCGCTCTCCTCCACGCTGATTGACCTCATCAACGCCATCGAAAACCGGCTCTACGATGTCGCGGGAGACCGCGGCGAACTCATGCCCGCCTGGCGACAATACTGCCTGCTCACCGGCAGGGACATTCGCATCAACACCGGACGCGAAGTCCGGGAAGGCACCTGCCTCGAAGTTGACGACGAAGGTTACCTGATCCTGCAGACCGAGACCGGCCGCGAACGTATTATCAGCGGCACCATCGAACACTTTTAAAGAATCGCCCCCGCCATGAAAAAACTTCTCATCTATCCCGCCATCGACGCCAGACGACTCACCCGCCTCGAGAGCATCTCGAACGAACTCGAAGTCGTCAACGCGCAGAATCTGGATGAAGCGCTGACCGAAATCAGAGACACCCACGCCTTCTTCGGCAAGATCACTCCCGAACTGCTGGCCGCGGCTGAAAAACTGGAATGGGTGCAGTCCCCCACTGCCAGCCTGGAACACTACATTTTTCCGGAACTGGCCGACCACCCCTGCCAGCTCACAAACATGCGCGGCCTGTTCTACGATGTCATCGCCGATCACGTGCTCGGCTTCGTGCTCTGCTTCGCCCGCAACCTGCATCGCTACATTCGTCAACAGTCCCACGCGGTCTGGCAACCCATCGGCGGTACCGCGGGAAAACCCGACTTCGTCACCGGACCGGGACAGGTCAGCGAAGTCGATCGCAGCCACATGCACCTCTCGGACTGTACCCTCGGCGTGGTCGGTACCGGCTCGATCGGTTCCGAAGTCTGTCACCGTGCAGCCGCCTTCGGCATGCGGGTCTGCGCCATCGATCCCCTCATCCGTGAGGTTCCCGGCGCCGTCGATGAAGTCTGGGACCTTGATCGACTCAAAGACCTGCTCACCATCAGCGACTTCGTCGTCATCGCAGCGCCGCATACTCCCCAGACCGAAAAACTGTTCCGCACGCCCCAGTTCCAGCAGATGAAGAACTCCGGCTACCTGATCAACATCGGCCGCGGCGCCATCGTCGATCTGCAGGATCTGACCATCGCACTGCAGAAAGGCGACATCGCCGGCGCCGGTCTGGATGTTTTCGAAGTCGAACCCCTGCCCGCAGACCATCCGCTCTGGCAGATGGAGAACGTGATCATTACCCCGCACATCGCCGCCGCTTCGACGCGTGTCCCCGAAAGGCACCTGGAAACCCTGCTGGAGAACATCCGCTGTTTCATCAACGGCCAGCCCTTCATCACCCTGGCCAACAAACAGCTCTGGTTCTGAACGAATTCGACTGCACACTGAACCTCTCTGTGCTTTCAGGCAGTGTTCCTGCTGACTGCTGAAGAAACTGCCCTTGATCGATGTCCGCCGAAGCGTATGCTCTTCTCTTCTGGCTCGCGCGCGAGGCAGCTCAGCGTGCACCGGAACACGAGACACTACTGATTCAACGACACCTGAATCCGCACCGCTTTTCACCGGGTTTTCACGGGAGCAATCAGAACACATGCGAAATGTTCCCCCCATCTTGTTCAGGGCAGACCAGGACAGACTCCGGTCAGACAGGGACAAAATCCAGGACACACCAGGACAAAATCCGGCCACATCGGGACAAAATTCTGTCTTGACCTCCCGGTGCCTTTCGACAGAATCAGACCCACAATCAAAACAGGATGTAGGGGCAGAGCCTGTGTGCCTGCCCGCCGAGCGACGCTCCATCCGGTCTAGACTCCAACGGATTTCCATATACACCATCCCCCTGAGCGGCAAGGTGCTAGCCGCCGGTAAAAAGAAAGAAGCAGATCCCAAAATCAGCTGTGAGTGCTATTCCACTCACAGCACCGGGGTGAGCCCGAATAAAATTCGGGCCGAGCGCAGCGAGCAGGAAACCGACAGTACAACAGTCCGATTTCAAGAAAAGAAACCCAACCAGAATTCGCAGGGTGCGAACCCACGTGCCCGCCCGCCTGACAAAGATCAACCGGGCATCACCATTTCCAATGGCTCCGGTTCCCGTCCCAAACAAACGGATAACCCCAAAAACAATACGAGCCATTCGTAACCCAGGCATTTTACCAGACCGCCATTGAACCCCGCAGATGAAAACAGTTAACCTGTTGATATGCGTCTGATGAATATGATCATCATTTTGAATCTGGTTCAAATCGTCTTAGCACTTCATTGACGAAGTTACGTTGTTCAGGTGGTAAACGATTCATATTGGTGGTGGGGACGCCATCAAGTATTTCAGCAACTGGTGCGAGAATCTCCAGGCTCGGGCAATCTTTATCAGGAATAGATTTTTTCAAAATGCGGAAGACATGACTCCAGCGATGTTTCATCTCTGGCTTGGCAAGATTCTGCAGCAATTCAATAGCGTCTTTTCCACTTTGAACCGGAAACGATTCAACACTAAATTTCAGAACACGTTCGGCAAAGTCTGGATTGGCAGCAATGAGAGTGGAGTGTGAAGACTCTAAGATGATATCAGCAGCCAGCATCTTTCGATGTTCAACACGATATTTAAAATCAGAAATCGCGGAATGATAAGAAGAAAAAGATTCCTCCCAGCGTTTCTGGTGGGCTAATGCAGTTCCCTGATTCACGGCCCCCATTGATTTGACTTCGTCTGATGTTGCTGAAATCTGAGCAATTTTATGAGTGTCAGATAATGCGTTCTCAGAATCGAGTAGTAGATTATACCTATGACTACGGCCTACGAGTGCTCTTGCAATCTGGTCAGGCGGTGCCTCGGATTTATTAATGACGTGGGTGTAGTCTTGGATTGCCTGCTGGGTCTCTCCCCGTTGCCCATAAACATAACCACGATTGACGAGTGCTTTTGCGATCTGGTCAGGCGGTGCTTCGGGTGAATCGATGACGCGGGTGTAGTCTTTAATTGCCTGCTGGGTCTCTCCCAGTTGCCCGTAAACATAACCGCGATTGACGAGTGCTTTTGCGATCTGGTCAGGCGATGCTTCGGGTAAATTAATGACGCGGGTGTAGTCTTCGGTTGCCTGCTGGGTTTCTCCCAGTTGCTCATAAACATAACCGCGATTGACGAGTGCTTTTGCGATCTGGTCAGGCGGTGCTTCGGGTAAATTAATGACGTGGGTGTAGTCTTCGATTTCCTGCTGGGTTTCTCCCCGTTGCCCGTAAACATAACCACGATTGA